>NZ_JARIXR010000050.1:0-31612 GCF_029269205.1 Pseudomonas sp. 1912-s
CTCGCACTTTCCTCGCACTTTCGCTGCTGGCAATGGTTCCGGAGCTGGGCAAGGTTAATCGCAAACAAGTGGCTGCATTGGTTGGCGTGGCCCCTTTTAACTGCGATAGCGGCCTCTACAAAGGACGTAGACGGATATGGGGTGGTCGAGCTGAGGTGCGAAGTGTCCTTTACATGGCTGTCTTATCCTCGAAGAGCCATAACCCGGTGATCGAGAGGTTTACAACCATCTGCTTGCTGCAGGGAAGACGAAGAAAGTAGCGCTGGTGGCATGCATGAGAAAGTTGCTGACGATCCTGAATGCGATGGTGCGCGATCAAAAGCATTTCGCTGAAATGGCTTGAATTTCGACACGGTTGCTCACTCCGGCGATGCTCCGCGGGCCGCCGCGATGGGCCATCCTTGGCCCAGCGCGGCTAAACCGGCGTCCTGCCGGTTTACCCGCTCCGCACCACCTGCGTTCGGCCTCGGGCTTATTGGGGCAGTCAGAGCCAGATCAAGATCAAAAGCAAGAGCACAGCGGCCTACAGGCCGGCTTGAGTGGTAGAAGCCAGATCAAAAGCCAAAGCCAAAGCCAAATCTGAAACTGATGCAGCTCTACTTTTCTGTGGGAGCTGGCTTGCCTGCGATGCAGACACCTCGGTTTTTCAGATGCACTGAGGCGATGCCATCGCAGGCAAGCCAGCTCCCACATTTGACCGTGCTCGCTTTAGATTTTGATTTTGCCTTTGCTTCACACCACTCAAGCCGGCCTGTAGGCCGCTGTGTTCTTGATCTGCTTTTGATCTTGATCTTAGGCGCCCCGTTAAACCACGCTGGCCGAACGCAGGTAGTACGGAGCGGGTAAACCGGCAGGACGCCGGTTTAGCCGCGACGGGGCAGGGACGCCCCGTCGCGGCGGCCCGCGGAGTAGTACCGGAGAGAGGGCACACCGAGCATTAGCGAGGTGCCGAGTGGTGGGGCAAGAGCGTTTTGCTTACTTTTGCGCTTTTCAAAAGTGAGCCGCTGTAAGAGCGGAACCCATAGCAGCCGTTACCGAAGAAACGGATATGTACTCACCCCCGGCCCACCTCAACACCCCGCGCCGAAGTACCTATCCTGCGCAACAGGGGCAACACCTCGGCCCCCACGTGTATCGACTCTTCCAAATGCGGAAACCCGGACAAAATAAAGCTGTCCACCCCCAGCTGGTGATACTCCTCGATCCGCTCCGCCACCCGCTCATAACTCCCCACCAGCGCGGTACCAGCCCCCCCACGTACCAGGCCCACCCCGGCCCAGAGGTTGGCCGAAACCTCCAACTCCCGCGCCCCACGCCCACGGCCTTTCATCAACTCGGTCTGGCGACTCTGCCCCACCGATTCGTACTTGGCCATTTGCCGTTGCGCCTGGTCAATGGCGTCCTTGGGAATCTCCTCCAACAGCCGCTCCACATGCGCCCAGGCCGCCTCGTCGGTGCGATCAGCAAAGATGTGCAAGCGCAACCCAAAGCGCAACGTGCGCCCCTGCAACGCCGCCAGTTCCCGCATCCGCACCACCCGCTCGGCAATCATCGCCGGCGGCTCACACCACATCAGGTACGTCTGCCCATGGGCCGCTCCCACCTGCTCGGCCGCCTCGGAGGCCCCGCCAAAATAGATCGCCGGCACCTCGGCCCCCGGTGCCACCGGCGTGTTGATGCCGCTGCGGTAATACCGCCCCGGATGCGCCGGCTGCTTGCCAGCCCACACCGCCTGGAACACCTGCAAGAATTCGGCAGTCCGCGCATAACGCTCATCATGCTCAAGAAAATCCCCCAGCGAACGCTGCTCAAAGCGGCTGGACCCGGTCACCACATGCAGCGCCAGCCGGTTCTCGCTGAGCAATTGCAAGGTCGCCGCACGGTGAGCCGTGTAGGCGGGCAGTTCCATGCCGGGCCGCAAGGTCAGGAGGAATTTCAGCCGCCGCACTTCCTGGGCCAGCACGGCGGTGATCAGCCACGGGTCTTCGAAGCCACTGGCGGTGGGCACCATGATCCCGTCGAACCCGGCCTGTTCGGTGGCCCGTACGATCTGGCGCAGGTAGTCGAGGGTCGGCGCGCGTTCGCCTTGCTGGAACAGCCCGACCTTGGGCAGGCCACTGCTGGTGAGGTGGCGACCGTCGCCGTTGGTGGGCAGGAACCAGTCGAGCTGGATCGGTGGGCGAACCTCAGTGTTCATGGTGCAGGCGCTCCTTGCGCAAACCGTGTTGAAAAAGCAACGGCAGGATCTGTTCCCCGAAACGCAACACTTCGCTGACCGCCGGGCCGCCTTGCAGGATGATGTGGCCCAGGCCCAGGCCGTGCAGTTCCTGCAGGCGCGTGGCGATTTGACGGGGCGTGCCCACCAGGATCAATGGCTGGCCGGGGTGCAGTTGCAGCAGGTTCGGGTGGATCTCCCACTGGCGCAACGGGTGACGGTCCCGGGGCACGGTGGCGATGCTGTGTTTGGGCAGGTCCTGGGTTGGCAGCAGCGCGGCGGCGGTTTCCCATGCCAGGTCTTCGCTGTCGCCGATGATCAGGCCAAAGGTACAGGCAAAGGCCAGGCTCGGTTGAAGCTGGCGCCAGCGCTGTATTTCCTGGGCCAGCCACTGCGGATGCTCGGGCCGTAACAGGCAGACTTGGGCGTGCCCGGCCACCAGCGCGTGGCTTTGGCTGTCGTCCAGCACCAGTGGCGGGGCGGGCAGTTCACGGCGGGCGACGCCGGCGTTTTCCAGTTGGAAGTAGCGGCCTTGATAATCCAGGCCGCCGTCATTCGGGGCCAGCAGTTGCTGGAGGATTTCCAGGTATTCGCCGATGCGCTCGCTGCGCTGGTCGCGGTTCAGCCATTCGCCAAAAGCGCTGCGCAGGCTGCCTTGTTCGCCGTCGGGCAAGTGCAGGCGCACCCGGTGGCTGCTGATGGATTGCAGGCTTTGCAGGGTGGTGGCCAGGGCGGCCGGCAGCATGACTTCCGGCGGCACGCTGACCGACAACTGTACCCGCCGGGTATGGGCGCACAGTGCCGCCGCCACACCGAGGCTGTCGGCGCACAGGGCGCCGCCGGGGATCCACAGGCCGTCGATACCGGCGTACTCCACCGCCTGGGCCAGCTGGATCCATTGCCCCGGCCGCGCCGCCCAGTCGGGGGTGCAGAGGGGCATCAACCAACTGAATTCAAGGGGCATGTACGGGCTCCATTTCGAAGGACTTGATCATCCTACTCTCGTCCTCGCCATCCGAGTGCCGGGGCGATGTCCCGGGCGATGATTTCCAGGCGCTTGAGGATCTGCGCCTGGGTCGAGCTTTCGGCCTGGACCACGGCGATCACGTAGTCAGCATAGGGCAGCAGCGACGGGTCCCGTTGCAGGCTTTCGATCACTTCGTCGGGATGGCCGTGGTGCACGTTCATCAGGCGCAGGTGTTCCTGCAGGTCCACGGCTTGGTCAATCAAGCCTTCCCGTTGCAGGCGCGGGATGTGCCGCTCGATATCCACTGCCAGTTCAGCTTGGGCGCTGGCACGGTCGGGTGCCGGGAAAATTGCGCGCACCACGCCGATACGCGGTGGCCGGTCGGTGCGGGTCCAGGCGTTCAGGTAGGCATCGGCCAAGGGTTTCTGCACCGTCAGCGGGTCGTGGGTGGCGGTGCCCAGCAGCAGGCCGTTGCCTTGGCTCGCGGTGTAGGCTGCGCCTTCGAGACTGCCATGGGAGTGCCATAAGCGGCTGCTCAAGCCGGTCGCTGGCGGTTGCAGGGTCAAGGGGATGTGGGGCGTCAGCGGCTCGCCGTCGAGTAGCTGCTGGACCTGCTGCTGGTGGTCGCTGAAGTCGACCTGGCGTTGCAGGGCGTCACGGCCAAAGGCGCTGAAGTTGTCGAGGTTGGCGCCGCCGCTGCCCAGGCCCAATTGCACTCGGCCGCCGCTCAGTGCGTCGAGCACACTGGCGTCTTCCGCCAGGCGGATGGGGTCTTCGAAGGGCAGCACGATCACCCCGGTGCCCAGCTCGATATGCCGGGTGCGCTCGGCCACCGCTGCCAGCAATACCAGCGGCGACGGCAGCCGGCCAAAGCCGTTGCTCAGGTGGTGCTGGGCAATCCAGCCACCGTCAAAACCCAGGGCTTCGGCGACTTCGAATTGTTCGATCAGGTCGCGATAGACCTGCTGTGGATCATCGCCAAAGGCGTGGCTGAGAAAGCCCAGTTTGAAGCTCATGACAGGGTTCCTTGAGGCAGGATGGGTTGCCAGCCCAGGGCCGGGGCGATCTGTTCGCGGATGATTTCCAACGCACGAATCGCATCACGCAGCGGGGTGCTGGCGGTTTGCACTTGCAGCACCAGATGGTCGTTGGCGGTCAGGGTCGGGCCTTGCTGCAACTGCTCGATAATCTGTTCGACGGGGCCGTGCAGGATCCCGAGGCGCTTGAGGGTGGCGTCGAAGTCATCGTCGACCGGCGCCTTGTACACGCCGATGCTTTGCTGGCGCTGTACGTAGGCCTGGATGTCCTGGCGTGTGGCGGCGTCCGGGTTCGGGATCAGCGCCTGGACCCGGGCGACGCGGGGCGCAGTGCCGTTGTCGCCGGTCCAGGCGTTGCGATAGCGGTTGACCAGCTCCACCGAGGCTTCGGGCGGCAGGTGCGGGTTGGGCGCCATGATCAGGCCGTGGCCACGCTCGGCCACCAGTTCCACCCGTGACGTGGCTTCCCAGAGGCGGTGCCCGAGGCCGGCAGTCCGTGGCAGCAAGCGCGAGCCGCTGTCGGTCAGTGGCGCGTTGCCCAGAGCGTGGAGCAACTGTTGCAGGTGCTGCTCATAGTCGCGATGGCGCGCTTGCGGCTCGCGGCCGAACGCCGTAAAGGTCTCGGGATCGAAGCCCGCGCCCAGGCCCAGTTCCAGCCGGCCATTGCTCAACAAGTCCAGCACCGAGGCGTCTTCCGCCAGGCGCAGCGGCGATTCCTGGGGCAGCACGATAATCCCGGTGCCCAGGCTGATCCGTCGGGTGCGTTGGGCGATGGCGGCAAGCAGAACCAGGGGCGAGGGCAGGCGACCGTTCTCGCTGGCGAAGTGGTGCTGCGCCACCCAGCCACTGTCGAAGCCCAGTTCTTCAGCGACCTTGAACAATTCCAGCGTGTCGCGGTAGACCTTGGGATCGAAGCCCGGGCTGTAGACCCGGCTGAGAAACCCCAGGGAAAAACGGGAACTCATGGCTGCACCTCGCGGGCCAGTTGTTTTTGCAGCGCGGGCCCGGCATTGATCGACTCCGGCAGGCCGCTGAAGGGGCTGATGGTCAGGTAACCCTTGTTCAGCCATACCGCTTCATCCTGCTTCTGTTGCTCGGCGGTGGCGGCGGGGCTGTACTGGAAGCCAATGCCGGGTTTGCCCGGCAGCTTGAATTGCTTGAGGTCGTCGGTGTACACCGCTTCAAAGCCCACGTAGCTGCCGATGCGGGTGAGTTTCACGCCCTTGATCTGCGGGTCTTTTGGCAGGTTGATGTTCAGGCCCAGGCCCTTGGGCAAGAGCGCGCCGTCGGGTTGGCGATGCTGGTCCAGGGCGTTGACCAGCTTCGCCACCAGCAGCGCCGCGCGCTGTGGGTCGGCCTCTTTCAAATCGGTGCTGACCGCCAGCGCCGGAATGCCCGCCTGCACCGCGACACTCGCGACGTTGAACGTGCCGGAGGCGCTGTTGATCGCCCCCAGGTTATTCCCGGGGTTGGGGCCGACGATCACCAGGTCGGGATGGGGCATGACTTTTTTCAGGCCCATCAGCAAGGCCATCACCGGCGTGCCGCTGATCTCGATCTGCACGTTTTTACCGGCGCACTCGGGGCTTTGGCACACGCCGCTTTCGGTGGTGCTGATGTAGTAACTGTCGGGGTAGGCCGGGTCGTCGTCATGGCCAACACTGACTTCGCGGCCAAAGAAAAACGCGCCGCCCCGGGCGCTCTGGTCGGCTTGCGGCGCGGCAATCCGCACCGTATGCCCCTGGGCCTTGAGCTCGGTGTACAGGGCGCGAATGTTGGGGTGCTGATAGCCGTCGTCGTTGCTCAGCAAGATGTTCAGGGCGAAGGCCTTCGAGGCGACCAGGCTGCCGAGCGCCAGCATCCATGCGCTGTGCTTCATGGTTTGACTCCTTGGGTAAAGCGGTTGGCCGGGCGCGGCAGGCCGAGGTTTTCCCGCAGGGTGGTGCCTTCGTATTCGGTGCGGAACAGCCCGCGTTGTTGCAGCAGTGGAATCACTTGCTCGACGAACAGGTCGATGCCGCCCGGGAAGTACGGGAAGAACACGTTAAAGCCGTCACAGGCACGGGCTTCGAACCATTGCTCGAAGAAGTCGGCGATGTCTTCGGCGGTGCCGATCACCGGGTTGCCGGCGGTCAGGTGCAGGTACAGCTGGCGGATGCTCAGGTTCTGGCTGCGGGCCAGTTCCAGCAATTTGTCCCGACGGCTGCCGCGCTGGCCTACCGGGGTTTCCGGCAGCGGGCCGTCGAGGTCGTAGCCCGACAGGTCGATGTCATCGCCCAGGGTATCGGCCAGGAAACGCAGGCCCAGCACCGGGTCGACCAGGGCCTGGAATTCTTCGAACAGCGCCTGGGCCTGTTCGCGGGTTTCGCCGATAAACGGGGTGATACCGGGCAGGATCTTGACGTGGTCGGGGTCACGGCCAAAGGCGGCGGCGCGTTGCTTGATGTCTTGATAGAACGCCTGGGCGCCGGCCAGGTCATGGTTGACCGCAAAAATCAGCTCGGCGACGCGGGCGGCGAGGGCCTTGCCCGGCTCCGACGCACCCGCTTGTACCAGCACCGGGTGGCCCTGTGGCGGACGGGCGACATTGAGCGGGCCGCGCACGGAAAAGTGTTCGCCGCGATGGTTCAGGGTGTGCAGCTTGGCCGGGTCGAAGTACTCGCCGCTGGCCTTGTCGCGGGTGAAGGCGTCGTCGTCCCAGCTGTCCCACAGGCCCTTGACCACATCGTGGAATTCCTCGGCGCGCTGGTAGCGGTCGCCGTGGTCGATATGGGTTTCGCGGCCGAAGTTCCAGGCTTCATCCGAGACCACTGAGGTCACCAGGTTCCAGGCGGCGCGGCCCTTGGACAGGTGGTCGAGGGAGGCGAATTTGCGGGCGATATGGTACGGCTCGTTGTAGCTGGTGGTGGCGGTGGCGATCAGGCCGATGTGGGTGGTGACGGCGGCGAGAGCGGCCATCAGTGTGAGGGGTTCGAAGTGTTCGGCCCGCGCCGTTCGGCTGAGTGCATCGTGATGATGGCCCCACAGTGCGACCACGTCTGCGACGAACAAGGCGTCGAATTTGCCGCGTTCGGCGGTTTGCGCGATGTGCTTGAACAGCTCGAAATCCAGGCTGGCATCCGCTTGTGCCAGCGGGTGGCGCCAGGCCGATACGTGGTGGCCGCTGTTGGCCAGGAAGGCCCCCAGCTTGAGTTGATCGGTACGTCGGGTCATGGACAGGCTCCCGGAAAAGGTCAGGCGCGGGACCGGCGAACCGGCCCCGCGGGCTGGGTCAGAAGGCGTACGTCACGCCGGTGTACCAGTAGCCACCGGTGGTGCCGTAAGGCGAAAAGGTGCCGTACGGGAAGCCGCCGGAGCTGCTCACCAGGTCGGTGCGTTTCGGGTACTTGTTGAACAGGTTGTTGGCGCCGGCATTCAGGGTCACCGCCTTGGTCAGGTGGTAGTCGATGTTCAGGTCGGTGATCCAGGTCGGTGCGAAGTTGCGGTCGTAAATCTCGGCGGTGCCGTACTCGGTGTACGAGCCGTAGCGGGTCAGGTTGAGGCTGGTTTCAACTTTGTCGTAGGTCCAGGTGGTGCCCAGCAGCAGTTTGGATTGCGGCAGGCCGTACTTGAGGTTGCCTTGGCGCTGACGGTCATAGCCACCGTCCGGGCCGAGGGCCTGGGCGGCCACGGCGGAGGCGTGGATCGAGTCGATCTGGGTGGTGTTCCAGTTGAACCCGGCGCTGTATTTCAGGCTGCCATAGGCACCGATGTCCTGGCGGTAGTCGCCCACCAGGTCGACGCCACGGGTGGTGGTGTCGAGGGCGTTGGTGAAGTAGGTGACTGCCTGGTTCGGGTTGAGGCCGGCGGCCGCGAGGATCGCGCTGATCTGCGGGGTGCCGCCGAGGTAGCCGGTCTGGGCGATGCGGTCCTTGATCACGATCTGGTAGGCATCCAGGGTGATGTTGGTGTTATCGGTGGGTTGCAGGGTCAGCCCGACACTGTAGTTGGTCGACTTTTCCGGCTTGAGGGTGGTCGCACCCAACGCCTTGGCCACGTCGGAATTCACCGCCACGTTGCGGTAGTCGAACAGTTGGCCGTTGACGCTGGTTTGCGAGGTGGAGCTGTAGATCTGCTGGGCCAGGGACGGCGCACGGAACCCGGTACTGAAGGTACCGCGCACGGCCAGGATCGGCGTCAGCTGGTAGCGGGTGGAGATCTTGCCGTTGGTGGTGGTGCCCGAGCCATCGTTGTAGTGCTCGTAGCGTCCGGCCAGGTCCACGTGCCATTTGTCCGTGAAGTCCTGGCCGACTTCGCCGTAGCCCGCGAGGCTGATGCGGCTTTTTTCGGCCGCGTCGGCCGGGGTGGTGCCCGCACCGGAAATGGTCCCGGGTGGAATAATCGCGCCGTTGGCGCCGGTGTCGAACGGCCCGCTGGCGTAGGAGGCGAGGTCACCCTTGCCGATCTTGTAGTCTTCGTAGCGCTGTTCCAGGCCCCAGGAAATCTGCGTCGGCTTGTACAGGCCGAGGTCGAAGGCGCGGGTCAGGTCGAGGTTGTTGGTCCACTGGCTGAAGGTTTTCACGCCGGTGTCTACCGAGGTCGGCGAGGTCGGGCCGTAGCTCAGGTTATAGGTGTCGGTGAGAGTGGCCCGGGCATGGTCCTGGCCATAGGTGCTCGACAGGTCGTAGTCCCAGCCAGCCGCCTGGCCCTTGCCGCCGAACGCCACCTGGAAGTCGTCTTCGATGAAGCGCAGGTTGTCTTCGATACCTTCCGGGTACGGCGTCTGGATGCCGTTGAAACTGCCCGGCTGGTGGAAGGCCAGGGGCTTTTCCGAGTTGCGGTGGGTGTAGGTCGAGAACGAGTACAGGGTCAGCGCGTCAGCGACCGGCAGTTCGGCGTTGTAGCCCAGGCTGAAGTTCTTCGCCTCGGGCAGGCCGGTGCCGTAGTAGGTGTGGCGTTGGCTGGTGTTGCCGGCACTGTCGGTGTAGGGCGCTGCGTCGGAACGGTCCGAAACGTTCTGTTTTTTCACGTCCAGGGCGAGGTTGATGAAACCGTCGTTGGGCAGGGCCAGGCCGACGTTGCCGGTCTGGCGCACGGTTTCGCCGTCGCCGTTTTCATAGTTCTGGCCGTAGGTGGTGGACAAGCTGCCGCCATGGTCGGTCTGCTTGAGCACGATGTTGATCACGCCGCCGATGGCGTCCGAGCCATATTGCGCCGAGGCCCCGTCACGCAGGACTTCGATGTGATCCACCAGGGCGGTGGGGATCATGTCCAGGTCCACCGGTTGTGAGCCGGAGTTGAGGGAGGTGGCGTTGTTCAACAGCGCGCTGTTGTGGCGGCGCTTGCCGTTGACCAACACCAGCACCTGGTCACCGTTCAGGCCGCGCAGGCTGATGGGGCGCACGATCGAGGTCGAACCGAAGCCCGACGAGGCCGGCTGGTTGAGCGACGGCAGCACCTTGCTCAGGGCGCGGGTCAGGTCGCCCTGGCCGGTGGCGAGCAACTGCTTGGAGGAAATCACATCCACCGGCGCCGGGCTCTCGGCCAGGGTGCGCGCCTGGCCACGGTTGCCGATCACCACGACGGTGTCCAGCGGGTTATCGCTGGCCGGGGCATCGGCGGCGAGGGTCAGGCTGCTGTAGCTGGCGGCCTCGCACACGGCGAGGAACAACAGGGTATGGGCGAAGGCCTTGCCGGGTTGGCGGCGGCCTGCGACGCGTGATGGATTCATGATGTGCAACACTCCAGTGTGGTTAGGCGACGAGCCTTGTTCGAGGGCGGCTTGTTGAGTTCAAGCTCTGGTGGAGGCAGGAGAGCAAAGGCTGTGCCATCGCTGAAAAGTCTTGGATTACAAGGGGTTGTTGGCGGGATGGGGCGGCGGGTGGTGTTTTTCTAACAGGCGGGAGGGCAGGGTGTTGGTTTTTGTGCAGGGGATTTTTCTGCGAAGCTGCCCGCGTACGCTGGGGCGGGGAAACGCCTCCTTGGCACACCCCTTGCTCTCCCCACGCCATACCTAAACCCAAGGAAGCTTTTCTGTATGCCTAGACCCGGCCCGCGCAACGCCCTCACTGATATTCCCGGCCTGGAGGTTGGCCACGCCACAGACCTGCACGCCGACACCGGCGTCACGGTGATCCGCCCGGATGGTTTCTGGACTGCCAGTATCGACATTCGCGGTGGCGGCCCTGGCGGTCGCGAAACGGCGGCGCTGGAGCCCGAGAACATGGTCGGCCAGCTTCACGCCCTGGTGTTTGCCGGTGGCTCGGTGTTTGGCCTGGGGGCCGCCGACGCGGTGGCGGCGAAACTGTCCCAGGACCAGGTGGGGTTGCATTTGAAGCCGGGTGCACCGGCGATTCCTATCGTGCCGGCGGCGGTGTTGCATGACCTGGCCAACGGTGGCAACAAGGATTGGGGCCTGGAGCCGCCGTATCGGCGGTTGGGGTTTGAAGCGTTGGCCAATGCCGGGCCGGACTTTGAACTGGGCTCGGTCGGGGCCGGGCGTGGGGCCATGGCCGGGGTGTTGAAAGGTGGGCTGGGTACGGCGTCCCTGGAGTTGGGGGATGGCCTGGTGGTTGCCGCCTTGGTGGTGGCAAACCCGATTGGATCGGTGTACATGCCCGATGGCGAGACGTTCTGGGCCTGGCCGTGGGAGGTGGCGGGGGAGTTTGGCGGGGCGCGGCCGGTGACACCGATGGACTGCAGTGACCCGATGCCGGAGTTGTCGCGGCTGGATTCCATGGGGCGTTTGCAAGCGGGGGCCAACACGACGTTGGTGGTGGTGGCGAGTACGGCGCGGTTGACGGTGGCGGAGTGCAAGCGGGTGGCGATCATGGCTCAGGACGGGATTGCCCGGGCGGTGCGGCCGGCGCATTTGCCGTTTGATGGGGATACGGTGTTTGCGTTGGCCTCCGGGGCGGTGGAGTTGACGGATGGGCCGCGGCGGCAGGTGGAGATTGGGCGGATTGGGTCGGCGGCGGCTGACTGCGTGGCTCGGTCGATTGCCCGGGGGGTGTTTGCTGCGCGGGCTTAGGTTGGGGTGTATATCCGTTGTTTTTGTTATGGCCGCTTAGGGTTTCGCTCTTACAGCGAGTCACTTTGCAAAAGCGGCAAAGTAACCAAAACGCTCTGCCCCGCCTGTCGGCACCTCGCTAAGGCTCGGTGTTCCCTCACTCCGGCGCTGCTCCGCGGGCCGCCGCGATGGGCCATCCTTGGCCCAGCGCGGCTAAACCGGCGTCCTGCCGGTTTACCCGCTCCGCACCACCTGCGTTCGGCCTCGGGCTTATTGGGGCAGTCAGAGCCAGATCAAGATCAAAAGCAAGAGCACAGCGGCCTGTAGGCCGCTGTGCTGTTGATCTGCTTTTGATCTTGATCTTAGGCGCCCCGTTAAACCACGCTGGCCGAACGCAGGTGGTGCGGAGCGGGTAAACCGGCAGGACGCCGGTTTAGCCGCGACGGGGCAGGGACGCCCCGTCGCGGCGGCCCGCGGAGTAGTACCGGAGTGAGGGCACACCGAGCATTAGCGAGGTGCCGAGTGGTGGGGCAAGAGCGTTTTGCTTACTTTTGCGCTGTTCAAAAGTGAGCCGCTGTAAGAGCGGAACCATAAGCAGCCGTTACCTAAATAACGGATATCCCCCCAATCCGCGCCCGCGCCCGCAGCGCCTGCTCAGGCAACCCCAAAGCCTCATATACCCCCACCAAAGCCCGATTCGTCGGCACATCCAGCCCGTCATACCGCCGGCGCAATTCCAGCGTCTGCTGCGCCCCGAGCCAATCCCCAACCCGCAACCGCGCATCCAGCTCCACCTGCGCAAACAAATCCCGCTGGGCATGACTCCCGCCAATCTCGTTCAAGCGCGGCAGCGCAATCCCCAACTGCTCCAGCGCCCGCTGAGCATCCCCCCGCGCATGGGCCAACAACCCCTCAGCCAGCGGCAACGTCACTTCCCCCCACACCGGCCGCCCATCAAGGCTGTGCCGCCGCAACGCTGCCAACAACTGATCCGCCTCTGGCTTGCCGGCCCGGGCCAGCCCATACAGATATTGCACACTCAAAAACGGCTGCACCGCATCCCCGACCCGGCGCTGCAGGTAAGGCGCCAACGCCTGCCAGCGCTCACCTACATCAATCCCGGCCAACTCCAGCCGCGCCAGCAACGACACCGCGCCCACCTGGTCCTGGGAGTACTCCGGCAAGATCCCCCACACATGCTGGTCATAAATCTCCAGCACCCGCTGATCCTTGCCACGCGCCAGATAAAACAACGCCAGGTGCCACCAATTGTGGGTGTACATAAACGAGTTCAACCCGTCCCAGTGGTGTTTCACCTCCTCCAGAAACCCGATGCCTTCCTCGATGCGCCCCTGGGTCAGCATCACATGGGCCAGCGCGTGATGAGCCCACGGCTCGGACGCCTGCAAACGCAAGGCCTCCCGTGCGCTGGCTTCGGCTTCTTCCAGCAAATGACACTGCTCATAAGCAAACGCCAGCAACCCGTGACTGTGGGCGATGTCCGGCGCACCCGCCGTGGCCTTCAACCCGATCCGCAGCAGCGCCGGCCAATTGCCCCGGTTGAATTCCAGGTACTGGTTGAGCTTGGCGGCAAACAGGTCCCGGGGGTAACGGTCCAGCAGGTGTTCACTGAGGCGTAGCACCTCGTCCAACTCATCGTTGATCCAGGCCTGCAACAGCTTCAGATACAGCTGCGCCCGGGGATGCCGAGCATTCACCGCCGCCGCCCGCTGGCGGTATTTCTCGGCCAGCGCAGGGCCTTCGGGCGACTCGATAAACATCAGCAGCAATCCGGCAAACCCGTTGGCCAGGGCTGAATCAGGGTCGGCATCGGCCGCTGCCAGAATGCCCTCGGCGCGGGGCTGATAGCCGAGGAAGCCGCCGATGAAATCATCCAGGCCCTGGCGGGTGGCGGGGTTGAGGGTGTCGATGGGGTTGCCCAGGTAATCCAGTGACATGCGCTTCAAACTCAGTGGTTCAGATGCCGTAACAAGGGCAAACCTTGTGCCAGCCGGCATAGCCTCGTGTTTGCTGCAAATGGGCCACAAGCCGCTGTTGCTTTTTCCACACTCGCCCCTGCCACTGTGGTTTTTTCATCACTGCCATGGCCCATGACGCCCGCAAACGCGGCCCGTCGTGCCATGGCACAGCCCTTGCTAAATCCCTGACAAAACCTTAGTCAAGGAGTCTCCATGCGCCCTTTATCTTTTCGCCGCGTCCTCTCATACCTGGGACTTGGCGCCGTGCTGCTGGCCGGCACCGCTCAGGCGCAACCCCATGACGGCGGCGTGCTGAACCTGGTGGCCCAACCCGAACCGCCGTCGCTGATGCACGGTGTGGTCAGCCACGTGTCCACCCAGTACGTCAGCGGCAAGATCCTCCAGGGCCTGCTGACTTTTGACACTGACCTTAAGCCCAAGCCGGTATTGGCCAAGGCCTGGACTGTTTCCCCCGATGGCCTGACCTACACCTTCGATTTGCAGGACAACGTGCGCTGGCATGACGGCCATGCCTTCACCGCCGATGACGTGGTGTTCAGCTTCCAGACCTTCTACCCCGAAGTGGACAAGCGCCTGGGCGGCGTCTTCACCGAGTACGTCGACAGCATCACCGCCAAGGGCCCGCTGCAAGTGGTCTTCCAGCTCAAGAAACCCTTTGCGCCGCTGCTCTCGGCCCTGGGCAGCGGGCTGCGGCCTGTGGTGCCCAAGCACCTCTACGAGAACACCGACTTTCGCAACAACCCCTACAACCTCAAGCCCGTCGGCACTGGCCCGTTCGTGTTTGTGGAATGGAAGCGCGGCGCCTATATCAAGCTGGCCAAGAACCCCGACTACTGGAAAAAGGGCCTGCCCCACCTGGACGGCATCATCTTCCACGTGATCCCGGACGGCTCGTCCCGCGCGGCCGCCTTCGAGCGCAACGACGTGCAAGTGCTGCGCAGCGGTGATGCCGATTATTCCGACCTCAAGCGCCTGACCGCCTTGCCGGACGTGCAGTCCTCGGAAAAAGGCTGGGAGCTGTACTCCGGCCTGGCCTTCCTGCAGATCAACACGCGCAAGCCGCCGCTGAACAACCCCAAGGTGCGCCAGGCGATTCTGTACGCACTGAACCGCCAGTTCATCGTCGACAACATCTTCTTCGGCTCGGGCAAGGTTGCCCCCGGCCAGTTCGTGTCCACTTCGCCGTACCACGACCCGCAATTGCCGCAGTACACCTATGACGTGAAAAAGGCCAAGGCGCTGATTGCCGAGTCCGGTGTGGACGTGGGCGCGGTGCGGATTCGCCTGCTCAACGGCGAGAAGGGCGGCGCCTGGGAGCGCCTGGCCGAGTACACCAAGCAAGCCCTGCAACCCCTGGGCTTCAAGGTGCAGGTGGTGACGTCCGACGCGGCCACCTGGTTCCAGCGCGTCAGCGACTGGGATTTTGACCTGACCTACAACTTCATCTTCCAGATCGGCGACCCGTACCTGACCAACGCCTACCTGTACCGCTCCGACTACATCCTCAAGACTTCGCCGTTTGCCAACGTCAGCGGCTACAACAGCCCCGAGGCCGATGCGCTGTGGACCAAGGTGGCCAACACCCCGGAAGGCCCGGAGCGCACCCAGCTCTATAGCCAGCTGGAGAACGTGCTGAACACCGACCTGCCGATCGCGCCGATCTTCGAAATGCGCTACCCGACCCTGTTCCACAAAGAGGTGAAGAACCTGCTGCAGACCGCCACCAGCCTTAACGAAGACTACGAAAGCGTCTACCTCGACGCGCCTGCGCCATGAACGGGCTGCTGTATGTCAGCGGCCGCCTGCTCAAGGCACTGTTGATGATTGTGGCGGTGCTGGTGCTGGGCTTTCTGCTGATCCGCCTGGCGCCGGGTGACCCGGCGCTGCTGTTGGCCGGCGAGGCGGGAGTGGACGATGTGCAGTTCATCGAACACCTGCGCCAGACCATGGGCCTGGACAAGCCGTTGCTCCAGCAGTTGCTGATCTACCTGGGCAACATCGCCCATCTGGACCTGGGCTATTCCTATCGCAACCAGACCTCGGTGTGGTCGCTGATTGCCGAGCGTTTGCCGGCGACCTTGGCCCTGATGGGGTCGGCATTCTTGCTGTCGTCGGTGCTCGGCGTCACCCTCGGCACCTTGGCCGCGCGGGCCCGGCAGAAGCGTCATTGGCTGGACGGTGTGATCTCCCACGGCGCGTTGCTGTTGTATGCGATGCCGCCATTTTGGCTGGCGATGCTGTTGATCCTGCTGTTTTCCGTCAGCCTGGATTGGCTACCGGCGTTCGGCATGGAAACGGTGGCGCAGGATTTCTCCCTGGTGGACCGGCTCAAGCACCTGCTGCTGCCGTGCGTGTCGTTGAGCGTGCTGTTTCTCGCCTTGTACATCCACCTGACCCGCGCCGCCGTGCTCGACGCGCTCGGCCAGGAATACGTGCGCACCGCCCATGCCAAGGGCCTGCATCCACGGCGGATTCTCTACGTGCACGTATTGCGCAATGCGCTGTTGCCGGTGGTGACTTTTGCCGGTTTGCAATTGGGCCAACTGGCCAGCGGCGCGTTGCTGGTGGAGGTGGTGTATTCCTGGCCGGGGATTGGCCGCTTGATGTATGACTCATTGGCCCAGCGTGACTACGGCGTATTGATGGGCGGTTTTCTGGTGATCTCGATCCTGGTGGTGGGTTTTAACGTGTTGACCGATGTGATCTGTCGTTTTCTCGACCCGCGTATCGGTGCAGGAGTGCAAGGCTGATGCTGGTTCTTCGACGTTTTGTACGCCAGCCGTCAGCGCTGATTGGCGCGCTGTTTTTGCTGTTGTTGACGGTGTTGGCGATCGCTGCACCCTGGCTTACCAGCAGCTCGCCGTGGGAGATGAACAGCCAGCCGATGCTCACGCCATTCCACGACGCTGCCCATTGGCTGGGCAGTGACCTGCTCGGTCGCGACCTCGCCAGTGGCCTGCTGTACGGCGCGCGAGTGTCCCTGGCGGTGGGTGCCCTGGCCAGCCTGGCTACCCTGGTGGTCGGCCTGCTGGTGGGCGCCGTTGCCGGTTATTTTGGTGGTTGGGTCGACGGCGTGCTGATGCGCGTTGCCGAGTTCTTCCAGATCATTCCGCAACTGGTACTGGCGGTGATCCTGGTGGCGATTCTTGAGCCGTCCTTGTTCTCCATTGTGCTGGCAATCGCCCTGGTGGCCTGGCCCGCAGTGGCGCGTTTGGTCCGCAGTGAGTTCCTGACCCTGCGCCAGCGCGAATTCGTGCAGGCCGCGCGGGTGCTGGGCCAGTCACCGCTGGGGATCGTCGCCCAGCAGATTTTGCCCAACGCCCTGGCACCGTTGTTGGTGACCATGACGTTTGTCATGGCCACGGCGATCCTCACCGAAGCGGCCCTGGCGTTTCTCGGCTTGAGCGACCCGGAAGCCATGAGCTGGGGTTACATGATCAATGCCTCCCGTGGCTTGCTGCGGGATGCCTGGTGGATGAGTTTCCTGCCGGGGCTGGCGATTGTGCTGTGTGTGCTGGCGGTCAATCGGGTGGGTGAAGGCTTGCGTGTGGCCTTTGAGCCAGGGAGGTCGCTATGACGTTATTGAGTGTTGAGCATCTGCGTATCGCCTTGCCGGCCGGTGCAGACCGCAGCCATGCGCTGTACGACCTGTCGCTGCAATTGGACCGTGGTGAATGCCTGTGTGTGGTGGGTGAATCCGGCTCGGGCAAGTCGATGCTGGCCAAGGCGTTGTTGCGCCAGTTGCCGGACCCGCTGACGGTGGAAAGCGGACGCCTGGTGTTCCGGGATCAAGACCTGGCTGAACGCAGTGAAGAGGCCATGCGTCAACTGCGCGGTCGGGATATCAGCATGGTGTTCCAGGAGCCCATGAGCGCCCTCAACCCACTGTTGCGGGTGGGCGAACAGATCGATGAAACCCTGCGCGCCCATGGCGTGGCAGCGGCACGCGTGCGGCGTCAGCGGGTGGTGGATTTGCTCGGTTATGTCGGCTTGCCCGACCCTGAGCGGCTGCGCCTGGCGTATCCGTTTGAACTGTCCGGCGGGCAGCGTCAGCGGGTGGTGATCGCCATGGCGCTGGCGTTTGATCCGGCATTGTTGATTGCCGATGAGCCCACCTCGGCGCTGGACGTGACCACTCAGGCGCAAATCCTCGACCTGCTGCGCAAGATCCAGCAGGACAAGGGCATGGCGCTGTTGTTTATCACCCACGACTTTGCCGTGGTCGAAGCGATTGCCGACCGGGTGCTGGTACTGGAAAAAGGCCGGGTGGTGGAGCAGGGCACGGCGCCGGCGGTATTGCGTGTGCCCCGGGAAAACTACACCCGGCAATTGTTGGCGGCGGTGTCGGCGCAACCGCTGGTGCCGCGTGTGCCGGTCGCCGGTCCGGTGGTGCTGAAGGCCGAGGCATTGGGCAAGGTCTTCAGCAGTCGCAGTGGCTGGTGGGGGCGGCGTACCACCCAGGCGCTGGACGCGGTTCAGCTGCAATTGCGTGAAGGCGAGACGTTGGGGATTGTGGGGGAGTCGGGCTCGGGCAAGTCGACCCTGGGCCGGTGCCTGGTGCGTTTGTTGCGCGCCGACAGCGGGCGGATCGAGTGGTTGGGGCGCGAGGTGGCGGGGCTGTCTGAAGGGCGGCTGCGGCCATTGCGCCGTGAGGTGCAGATGATTTTCCAGGACCCGTTTGCGTCGCTCAATCCGCGGCAGACGGTGGGGCAGATCGTTATGACCGGGCCTTTGGTGCAAGGGGTTTCCCGGGTTGATGCTGAACGGCGGGCGCGTGAGTTACTGGAATTAGTGGGGTTGCCGGCAGCGGCGTTTGAGCGGTTTCCCCATGAGTTTTCGGGGGGGCAGCGCCAGCGGATCGGGATTGCCCGGGCGTTGGCGGTGGAGCCCAAGGTGTTGATTGCTGACGAGTGTGTGTCGGCGCTGGATGCGCTGGTTCAGGTGCAGATTCTGGAGTTGCTGGAGTCGCTGCAGCGGCGGTTGAAGTTGAGCATTGTGTTTATTACCCATGATTTGCGGGTGGCTGCGCGGTTGTGTGACCGGATTGCGGTGATGCACCGGGGGAGGGTGGTGGAGCAGGGGGAGACGGGGGCGCTGTTTGCGGATGCGCGGCATCCGTATACGCGGGAGTTGTTGATGGCTGAGGCGATCTGATCCGTGGACGCTTTTGGGGTACATATCCGTTATTTAGGTAACGGCTACTTAGGGTTTCGCTCTTACAGCGACTCACTTTGGAAAAGCCCCAAAGTAAGCAAAGGGCTCTGCCCCGCCTGTCGGCACCTCGCTAAGGCTCGGTGTTCCCTCACTCCGGCATTGCTCCGCGGGCCGCCGCGACGCGGCGTCCCTGCCCCGTCGCGGCTAAACCGGCGTCCTGCCGGTTTACCCGCTCCTCAATCCCTGCGTTCGGCCTCGGGCTTATTGGGGCAGTCAGGGCCAGATCAAGATCAAAAGCAAGAGCACAGCGGCCTACAGGCCGGCTTGAGTGGTAGAAGCCAGAGCAAAAGCCAGAGCGAAAGCAGAGCTGCTTTTCTGTAGGAGCCGGCTTGCCGGCGATGGCATCACCTCGGTGTGTCTGATGTACCGAGTTGTCTGCATCGCCGGCAAGCCAGCTCCTACAGGGGAGCGGGCCTGCTTTAGATTTTGATTTTGATTTTGCCTTTGCTTCACACCACTCAAGCCGGCCTGTAGGCCGCTGTGCTGTTGATCTGCTTTTGATCTTGATCTTAGGCGCCCCGTTAAACCACGCTGGCCGAACGCAGGTAGTACGGAGCGGGTAAACCGGCAGGACGCCGGTTTAGCCGCGACGGGGCAGGGACGCCCCGTCGCGGCGGCCCGCTTCGTGCTGCCGGAGTGAGGGCACACCGAGCCTAGGCGAGGTGCCGAGTGGTGGGGCAAGAGCGTTTTGCTTACTTTTGCGCTGTTCAAAAGTGAGCCGCTGTAAGAGCGGAACCCATAGCGGCCATAACCGAAGAAACGGATATGCCCCCAATCCAAGCCACCGAGGAATCATAAACCCCATGACCACCACGTTCGATGACCTGCCACTGATCCGTGGCCAACAACTGGAAATCCGCCCCAACCGCCACCTGAGTCTCACCCATCACGTAGGCACCACCCAACCCGACACGGTGGTGTTCTTCTGCCACGGCGCCGGCGGCAACAAGGACCAATGGCGCCATCAATGGCAAGCCCTGAAAACAGAGGGCTACAGCCTGGTCGCCTGGGACCTGCTAGGCCACGGCACCAGCGCAAAACCCCGCAACCCCGAGGCCTACGCCTGGCCCGAGCTGGTCGCCGACTACCTGGAAATCCTCAAACGCTACGCCGGCTCCCGCAACCTGATCATCGCCCATTCCTTCGGCACCGGCCTGACCCTCAGCACCTTGCTGGCGAAACCCGCGATCCCCATCGAATCCGCATTATTGCTGGGCACCCAACTGAACCGCCCCGGCAGAAGCGGCGGCCTGATGCGCCTGCCCGCCTGGATCCTGGAATGGCTGCGCCCACTGCTGGCCAAAGGTTTCCGCCAGGCCGCATGGAACGCCACCGCCGACCCCGCCCTGGTCGCCTACGAAGAAAAGCTCACCCAGCGCAACCCGCTCTACATGTTCAAGGCCCTGATGAAAAACGCCCAATGGCCAGACGCCAACGCACTGCTTACCCTGACTTTGCCGGTGAGCGTACAGGCCGGTGACAGTGACGGCCTGACCCCGGCCAGCGGCGGTGAAGCATTGGCCCGGCATCTACCCCATGCCACGTTCCATTTGCTGCCCGACTGCGGCCACCAACTCATGCTGGAAAAACCCGACGACGTATTGGCCGCGTTTCACCGATTAAACGCCAAACCCCCGATCACGGCGCTGTCGGAATAAACGCCACGCTGCCACCGTCGCGCTTATGAAACAACCGCTCGCCATTGTCCGGCTGGGTACTGATCACCTGATGATCGCTGCCCAGGTAGGCCAGCGGCGCCGGCGCGTCCTTGGTGTACTGCGCGACAATAATCGTGCGCTGCGGGTCGAAGTGCCGGCCGCTGGTTTTGTCCAGCCACGCCATGAACGCTGCACTGTCACCCTCGCGCGGGAAGTCCTGGGTTTCAGCCACGTAGTAGAACGGCGCACCGTGGTTTTGCAGGTACATCGGCACCTTGTTGTCGACTTCCACCATCACCATCTGCCACTCATTCCACGGCGCGCTTTTCACCGCCTCGGCCTGCACGTCGTCGGCAAAACGGGTCACGCCGCCGTTGCCATTGGTCCACGGATACACCAACCCGAGCACCATCAGCATCACCCCGGCGGCAATGCCGAACCCACGGTACCAGCCGCGCCCGACCGTGCCTTTGCGGGCGATACGCTCACTGACCCACCAGGCCGCCAGTAATTGCGCGAACGGTACCAGCGGCAGCACGTAGTAACTGCGCCGGCTGCCACTGGCGGTGAAGAACACAAACAGCAGGCCCAGGCCCCACACCAGCCAGCGCGTATGGGGCGGGGTGTCGCGCCAGTGCCGTACGGCGAGCCACAGGCCGAGGATCCAGCACGGGGCCCAGGGCAGGGTGTAGGCCGGCAGGTAGATCAGGTAGGTGTAGATCGGCCCCATGTGGTCGAACGGGTCGAAGAAGCGCACCACGTTTTCCCGGAATACCAGTTCCAGGCCGCTTTCACCGTAGGTGGGCGCGCCGTAGAGATGGGACAGCACAAACGGGATCGCGTAGAACGCCCCGGCGATGATCACCGCCAGCACCAGGCGCAGGTTGAGGTGGCGCTTGTAGCGCTGTTCGCTGAGCAGGTGCGGCAGCAGTACCAGGCCCGGCAGCACGAAGCCGATCAAGCCCTTGAACAGCGACGTCACCGCCAGCAACAGGAAGAACACCGTGTAGCGCCCCAGCCGCGTGTCGTCCGGGCCGCGCCAGTACCACCAGACGGCCGCCAGCACGCCGCACACGGTCAGCACGTCTGCCGTGGCCACCCGGGCCCAGAAGATGAAGTAGAAGGTGGTCGCGAGCATCCAGCCGGCAATCAGGCCGGTGCCCTTGCGGAACAGGCGCTCGCCGATCAGGTAGACCAGCCAGATGCTCAGCCACGCGGCGATCACCGATGACAGGCGCAGCGACCACGGCCCCAGGCCGCCCATCAGGTTGGCCAGGCCGGTGATCAGCCAGTACGACGGCAGGGGTTTGTCGTAATACGGCGTGCCCTTGAGGTACGGGTCGAAGTAGTCGCCGCTTTGCAGCATTTGCAGGGTGATATTTGCCCAGCGGGTTTCCGGGCCCCACAGGTCGCGGGCGCCCAGGCCCAGCAGCAGAATCACGGCGGACACGCCCAGGAGCAGCAGCAGGGCGCCGCGTTCGGTTTTCCAGAAGTTCATGCAGCGGTTCCGATGTGGGATGAGTGTTGAATGGGTCACCCCACATTAGTGCGGCTGTGTTACGGCAATTGGGGGTAGATGATGATCTCCAGGTCACCCTTGTAATAACGCTTGCCCCCCAGCGGCAATTGCCCGGCTTCGCGCATTTCGCTGGTGCTCCTGACCCGCATCAGCACGCCCACCGAACCTTGCTGGCGCGCCTGTTTGAGCCAGGCCTGAACGCTGTCCAGGCCGACCTTGCGGTGCATCGAGTCGGCGTATTGCAGGCCGTAGCGCAACTCGCCTTCGGTGTCGTAGAACGCGACCTCGGGCCGGCGCAGGCGCCATGACAAGGCAGACGCAGAGCCCAGTTCATTGCTCAGCAGTGCGTGGGTCTGTTGCAGTTCGTCCAGGTGCTGGAGCACAAACTGGTCGGGCATCTCGTTGTCTTCGATCAGCGCCGGCATGCCGGCCGGCAACAGCGCCACCAGCAAGCCGATACCCAGCGCCGGCATGGCCCACAGCGTCAGCGGGCGAAACGCTTGCAGCAGGTTGGCGAGCATCCAGCCCATCAGCACGATGAACGTCAGGGACAGGTTGAACATCTCACTGTGGCTGTTGCCGTACAGCGGCCTGGCGATTTGCAGGTAGATCAGCGTGATCATCGCCGCCAGGCCGATGCCCAGGTTGAGCAGGCCATTGAAGCGCAGCGTACGGGTGCGGGCATTTGCCAGCAGGTCGATCAACGCATGGCCCATCAGCAACGCCAGCGGCAGCAGGCACGGCATGATGTAGGTCGGCAACTTGCCGTTGCTCAGGCTGAAAAAGCCCAGGGGCAACAGCATCCACAGCGCGAGGAAGACGATGGCGGGTTGGCGCTTTTCCTTCCAGGTCTTACACAGCGTCGCCGGCAGCAGTGCCGCCCACGGCAGGCAGGACACCACCATCAGCGGCAGGTAAAACCACCAGGGCCGCGCATGCTGGGCGTTGTCGGAGGCAAATCGGCGGATGTGCTCGTGCCAGAAAAAGAACCGCCAGTAGTCCGGCTCCTGCAGGTGGATCGTCAGGGCCCAGGGCAGGCACACCACGGCCGCCACCAGAATCGCCAGCGGGCCATAGCGCAGCAGCTCCCCGAGGCGCCGCTGCCAGAGCATGTAAGGCAACGCGATCAGCACCGGCAGCAACCACGCCAGGAAGCCCTTGGTCATGAAGCCCATGCCACAGGCCACGCCCAATAATGCCCAGCTGGCGAGTCGGGCGCGGGAAGTGGAACTGTCGAGGGCAAACCACAGCGCCGCCAGGCTCAGGTTGACCCAAAAGGTAAATTGCGGGTCCAGGTTGGAGTAACCGGCTTGCCCGGCCACCAGGCCGAAACTCATATAGAGCAGGGCGCAGGCAAAACTCTTGCGCGGGTCGTTCCACAACCGGCGGGCGATCAGGTAGGCGAGCATGACGCTCAGGCCGGTGGTCAGGGCAGAGGCGATGCGCACGCCGAACAGGTTTTCACCAAAGATCGCCTGGCCCAGCGCGATCAGCCAATAACCGGCGGCGGGCTTTTCGAAATAGCGCACGCCCATGAAATGTGGCGCCACCCAGTTGCCGCTCATGATCATTTCCTGGCTGATCTGGGCGTAGCGGGATTCGTCGGGAATCCACAGGCCGTGCAGGCCCAACGGCAACAAATAGAACATCACGAATGCCAGTAGCAATACGGGCAAAGGTTTAAGGCGGGTCATGGCTATTGCACTCTCAGGCGGTATTGACGGTGGATCAGCGCGAGCGCTGGATCAGCCATGCGCGAGGGGTGGAGGGTGGTCAGGGTCGGGTAAAAATGCGGCACAGAACGTTATTCCTTAAACAGTCTGTTAGTGGGCGCGGAATTGAATATCCATGCGCCCTAGTCAAGCTCGTTAAACGGGCGGCGTCCAATGAGTCATCGAAAGTCATCATCATGTTGTTAACTTGTGAAAAGTTAGCGAGCTAAGAATTTCTTGAATAAAAGCCCAGTTAAAACCGTAAAAGATGCCATGGTTCGGCTGTCTTTTTGCTGAACGAACTTGAATGATTAAATGTAAAGAAGTGTTCTAAAGTTGTTTGAGTGCGGCGGCCCAGTCCTTGCTGTTCATAATGCCCAGTGCCTTGAACTTGCCGTTGGGCAGAAGCTTTACAAACAACGCACTGCCGTATTCAGCGTGCGCAGCGTGTTCGAAGCCCAGCGCCTCCTCAAAGTCGCTGATGCAGGCGCTGTGGGTGACCAGCAGCAAGTTGCGATCAGGCAGCTTGTGGGGGCGCAGTTCCTCACCGATGGCAGGGCCGCAGATGGCCAGCGGGCCGGGTGACAACTCAGCCTTGCCGAACATGAACAGCGAGGTTTGGGCGGTGCGGGTGGTGGGGCTGCTCAGGACGTCGGTGTTTTCCATGCCCAGGGTCTGAAAGGCCTTGCCCACGGCCGTGGCAGACAACGAGCCGAGCGTGGTCAGGCCGTCTGCCGGGCCCAGGCAGGGGTTGGTGGAGCGGTCGCAACGTTCTTCATGGCGCACCAGCACCACCAGGTCGCCGTTGCGCCAGGCTTCCAGGGCGCCGGAAGTGAGCAGGCGATGGCCCACGCCCAGGTCCAGGGGCGAGCGTGGCCACCAGATAAACGCAGTCACCGCCAGGCTGACCATCACGATAGCCGCCACGCCAAGCCAGAGCTTGTTCAGCTGTTTTATAAATGCCCAGCGCGAGCGAGACTTGCTCAGAGTCAGGTCAACCACACTATTCACCATAGGTAACTTCCAGGCGTAATCCGGTAACTGGCGGCAGCAAGTTAGGCAGGGCGCCAAGTGAAGAGCGCTTATGCAGGAATGTGCAAAAGCGTGTCACAGGGGCGCTGTCTTTTTGCTGAACATACCGATATAAAAAATTATTCATGTGCACTAACGGGTGTTTGAAAATAACCAACCTGTTATCTGCTCATGGGCGGCAATTTAGAGTGCGGCGGGTGGCCGCCGAGTGAAATCAATGTGAAAAATTTGCAGCGGGTCATAGGGCGCTCCTTTTGCCCATGGTTGTGACATAAAAATGTGACAACCGTTATTCTCGGCCTCAATCCAGGAACCGGTGGGGAAGGGTGATGCTGCAGGTACAAGGGGTATACAAGAGCTACGGCACGCCGCAGGGGCCGTTGGCCGTGCTGGCGGGTGTCGACCTTTACCTGGGAGCGCGCAGCAGCCTGGCGTTGATGGGCGAGTCCGGCAGTGGCAAAAGCACGCTGCTGCACCTGGTGGCCGGGCTCGACCGGGCAGACCGTGGCAGTCTCCAGGTGGGCGATCAGCGCCTGGACCAGATGAACGAAGCGCAACTGGCCCACTGGCGCCGCACCGAGATCGGCCTGGTGTTCCAGCAGTTCAACCTGATCGGCAGCCTGCGGGTCGAAGACAACCTGGCGTTCCAGGCGCGCCTGGCCGGGCGCTTCGATCCGGCGTGGCAAGCGCAATTGGTGGAGCGCCTGGGCCTGGGGGACTTGCTCAAGCGTTATCCCGAACAACTGTCCGGCGGCCAGCAGCAGCGGGTGGCCGTGGGGCGGGCCCTGGCATCGCGGCCCGGCTTGCTGCTGGCGGACGAACCCACCGGCAACCTCGACGAAGCCACCAGCGACGAAGTGCTGCAACTGCTGCTGGACCTGCTGCGGGACAGTCCAACCAGTCTGTTGATGGTCACCCACAGCCCGCGAATCGCTGCGCGCCTGGACCAGCAAGTGGTGCTGCAGCGTGGCCGGGTACTTGCAGCGGACGCCCGCTGAGGTGCGTGTCTTCTACTGGACACTGCGCGCGCTGCTCAGCCATTGGCGCCGCCACCCCGTGCAGTTCTTCAGCGTGCTCACCGGCCTGTGGCTGGCCACCGCGCTGTTGACCGGCGTGCAAGCCCTCAACAGCCAGGCGCGGGACAGCTACGCCCGGGCCAGCCAACTGATCGGCGGTGAACCCCAGGCCAGCCTCAGCGCGCCGGACGGTGCCAGCTTCCCCCAGGCGCTGTTTGCCGAACTGCGCCGCGCCGGGTGGCCGGTGTCGCCGGTGGTGCAGGGCCGCGTGCTGCTCAAGGGGCATGAAGACCAGCGCCTGCAAGTGATGGGCATCGACCCGGTGTCGTTGCCCGGCGGCGGTGCGGTGGCCGGGCAGAGCCTGGACCGGGCGCAGATGGTCGCGTTCTTCAACCCGCCAGGACGCACCTGGATCGCGCCGCAGACCTTGCAGGCGCTGGGCCTGAAAGAGGGCGACCAGCCGCAGACGTCCGCCGGGCTGGCGCTGCCGCCACTGCACGTTCAACCGGACATGGCGCCCGGACTGCTACTGACCGACATCGGCTTCGCCCAACCGCTGCTCGACATGCCCCAGCGCCTGTCTCGATTGCTGCTGGACAAGGCCTTTGCCGCCGCTCATCCCGCCTTGCCGGCTGAATTGAATGGGCTGCTCCAGCTCAAACAGGCCGAGGAAAACAACCTCGCGCGCCTCACCGAAAGCTTCCACCTGAACCTCGACGCGCTGGGTTTTTTGTCCTTTGTGGTGGGGCTGTTTATCGTGCACGCCGCCATCGGCCTGGCGCTGGAGCAGCGGCGCGGCCTGCTGCGAACCTTGCGTGCGTGCGGGGTGAGTGCGCGGATGTTGATTCTCAGCCTGGCGGTCGAACTCGGTGGCATGGCCGTGCTCGGCGGCCTGATGGGCGTTGCCAGTGGGTACGTGCTGGCCAGCCTGTTGCTGCCCGACGTCGCCGCCAGCTTGCGCGGCCTGTATGGCGCCGAGGTGCCCGGCCAATTAAGCCTCAGCCCACTGTGGTGGCTCAGTGGCCTGGGCCTGGGCTTGCTCGGCGCGTTGCTCGCCGGGGCCAGCAGCCTGTGGCGGGCGGCGCGCTTGCCGTTATTGGCGCTGGCCAATGCCCAAGCCTGGCACCACGCCCATGGGCGCTGGCTGCGGCGCCAGGGCTGGGTGGCGGGCGCTGCCTTATTGATCGCGCTGCTGGCGCTGGTGTTCGGCGATAGCCTGGCCAGCGGTTTTGTATTGATGGCTGCGTTGTTGCTGGGCGCTGCGCTGGGTTTGCCGGTGGTGCTCAATGGGGGGCTCAAGGCCGTATTGGGGCGCAGCCGCTCGGTACTGGGCCAATGGTTTCTCGCCGATTGCCGCCAGCAGTTGCCGGCCCTGAGCCTGGCGCTGATGGCCTTGCTGCTGGCGTTGGCCGCCAATATCGGCGCGGGCTCGATGACCTCGGGCTTTCGCCAGACCTTCAACAACTGGCTGGAGCAACGCCTGACCGCCGAGCTGTACCTCAACCCGCAAAACCCGGCGCAGGCCGAGCAGTTGCACACCTGGCTGGTACAACAGCCTCTGGTACAGACCGTTCTGCCCACCTGGCAGGTCGCGGTGCAGTTGCAAGGTTGGCCGGCGGACCTGTTCGGCGTGGTCGACGACTCAACCTATCGCCAGCATTGGCCGTTGCTCGAAGCAGCGGCGGATCCCTGGGGACAGTTGCTGCAAGACGACACCCTGATGCTCAGCGAGCAGATGGCGCGCCGGCTCAAGGTGCGGCTGGGCGATGTGATCCACATCCCTGCGCCCCAGGGTCAATGGTCGCCGAAGGTGGTGGGGATTTACGCCGACTATGGCAACCCCAAGGGCCACTTGCTGGTGAACTCGCGGCACCTGTTGCAGCACTGGCCGGGATTGTCGCCGGCGCGTTTCAACCTGCGGGTATTGCCGGGCAACGTGCCCACCCTGGTGCGTGAAGTGCAGGACCGGTTCGCCCTGGAAGACAGCCGCATCGTCGATCAGCAGCAACTCAAGGGCTGGTCGAGCCAGGTCTTCGAACGCACCTTCGCCGCCACCGCCGCCCTCAACAGCCTGACTCTGGGCGTGGCCGGCGTGGCGCTGTTCATCAGCCTGCTGACCCAGAGTCAGAGCCGGCTTGGCCAGTTGGCGCCGTTGTGGGCGCTGGGCGTGACACGACGGCAATTGATGCTGCTCAACCTCGGCCAGACCTGGCTGCTGGCGGTGCTGACCCTGGTGCTGGCGCTACCCTTGGGCTTGCTGCTGGCCTGGTGCCTGGACGTGGTGATCAATGTCCAGGCCTTTGGCTGGCGCCTGCCGTTGCAGATTTTTCCGTGGCAACTGGCGCAACTGCTGGGGCTGGCGATGTTGGCCACCTTGCTGGCGTCGGCCTGGCCGTTGTGGCAGCTGTACCGCAGTCGCCCGGCGGATTTGCTGAGGACCTTTGCCAATGAAGATTAAGTATCTGCTGTGGGCGACGTTCCTGCTGCTGGGCGCCTGCGATAAACCGCCGGCACCTGAAGAAAGCTTCGCCGGGCTGGGCAGCCAGGCTGCGGACTTCGCCCAAGTGGAGCCCGGCAAAGTCTTCAGCTTCCCCGAGGACCACGGCCCCCATGACGGCTATCGCATCGAATGGTGGTACCTCACCGCCAACCTCAAGGACGCCGAGGGCAATGCCTATGGCGTGCAATGGACGCTGTTTCGCAACGCGCTCAAGGCCGGGCCGACGCAACCGGGCTGGCACGACTCGACCCTCTGGCTGGGCCACGCCGCCGTCACCTCGGCCACCCGCCATTACGCCGCCGAACGCTATGCCCGTGGCGGCGTGGGGCAGGCGGGTGCCCAGGCCGAACCGTTCAACGCCTGGATCGACGACTGGAATTTCGCCACCCGCCCCGGTGCCGCCAGCTCCCTGGCGGACATGCAACTGGCGGCTGCCGGTGAGCATTTCAGCTACGACCTGCACCTGACCTCCAGCCGCCCGCTGGTGCTCCAGGGCGAGAACGGCTACAGCCGAAAATCCGACCAGGGCCAGGCGTCGTACTACTACAGCCAGCCGTTTTTCCAGGCCGATGGCCGTGTGACCATCGACGGCAAACCCTACCAGGTCACAGGCACCGCCTGGCTCGACCGCGAATGGAGCAGCCAGCCCCTGACCGCCAGCCAGACCGGCTGGGACTGGTTCTCCCTGCACCTGGACAGCGGCGAGCAGTTGATGTTGTTCAGGGTGCGGCAGAAAGACGGGCCGTCGTACCTGACCGGCACCTGGATCGACCAGCAGGGCCAGACACAGACGTTGCACAACCAGGACATCCAGCTGACACCACTGGCCACCACCACGATTGATGGGCGCAGCATTCCCACCCAATGGTCGCTGAAAATCCCGGGCAAGCATCTGGACATCACTGCCCAAGCGCTCAATCCCGAAGCCTGGATGAACCTGAGCATTCCTTACTGGGAAGGGCCGGTGAAATTTCAGGGCGGGGTGGGGTATCTGGAGATGACCGGGTACTGATTGTAAGAATCGGCTTACAAAATACTGGACATATATACAGTTATTAATTAGATTCCATCCCAGGTGACCGGATGTCACCGGTTACCAGAGCTTCAATTTTTTAACTATGGATGGATAAAAAATGAAATCTAAAAAAGCCTTTGTACTGGGCGCGGCCATGATGGCTGCCAGCTTCGTTTCGGCCTTTGCCCTCGCCGAGCAATACCCTTCGCAGAGCAGCGTGCACCTGAGCGAAAAGAGCTTGAGTGCAGCGGTCAAGAGTGCACTGAAATCCGGGGGCAAGGTGCAAGCCACGGGCTCTTCGGCGCAGGTAGTGGATAAGCTCAAGGCCGCGCAGAAAGCCAAGCCCCTCGGTGTGTCCAGAAAGGTTGCCAGCGCGGTGAAGCCTGCTGAAAGTGTGCAGGTTTCACCGGTGGCCCGGTTGGTAAAACCGGCGAAGGCGCCTGCTGCCCAGGCTGCGTTTGTGCCGCTGTGTGACAGCCTCGATATCAATGTCGGTTACAGCTACGACGGCTTGCTGAGCGGCGAGTCCAAGTGCTTCCACTTCAATGTGCCAGCCAAGGCCAAGGTGCAGATTTACCTCGCCGGTCAGCAGCCGGGTACCGAAATGGCCCTGACGCTGTTCCAGGACGACGGGCAGAACAACCTGACGGCACTGATCACCTCTGATAACCCGGGCAACAGTGACGAAATCATCAGCGGCATCCTGGACGCCGGAGATTACTACTGGTTCCTGGATGCCAAGGTGGCTGACGGCTCGGCCTTCGACTTCGGCGCGATCGTCAACACCGCGATCGACTCCTACGAGCCCAACGACACCCCGGAAACAGCCTTCGCCTTGCCAGACGGTTTGAATTACCTGACGGGCAACCTCGACAGCCCGGACGACCTTGACTATTTCGACTTTACCGCCGCACGTGGGCAGGGTGTCAGCCTGTTCCTCGGCGATGACGACAAGGGCGTGCGCAACCAGTGGATTTTCGAGTACTTCAATGGCAGCACCTGGGTCAACATTCCGGGTGGTTCGACGGCGACCTTCCCCAGCCGGGCGCCGGGCTTTGTCTACAAGGCGCGTGTGCGGGCCAACCCGGCCGAGGCGTGGGACGCCAAGTCCGAGTACAAGCTGACGTTCGGTTCAAGCCCGCACCTGGCCGCCTTCAATGTGAAGGGCGGCACGGTGACCCGAATCCCGGTGGGCATCGAGCCTCTGGCGACCCAGGCCGGACGTAACATGAGCTGGTCTACCGAATGGAAAGACAGCACTGGCGTACCGTTGGTGGGGGTCACTTCACTGCTCAAGGTGGACAAGCGCTTTGTTCCGGGTCCGGACTTCCACTGGACCGTATTCCCGGCCATCACCGACAGTGCGGGCAGCACCTCGGGGAATGCAGAGTTGGGCGGTTGCGTCGGTGACTACCGTGCCCAGTACTACGACAGCAGCACCGGTGTGAAATACCTCTGGGACACCTGGTACAACGTCGGCGGCTGGCGCATCGACCTCAAGGAACTGCCGAATGTCGGCGTCGGTGGCGATAACGTTCCCTACGTGAGCCTAGGGCATATCTGCAGCCAGGACATCATTGGCCGCTAAGGGCGCATAAACCCTTTTTGACCTGGAGACGCCCCACTTAGGTGGGGCGTTTTTTTATGGGTTTTTTTTTGATTCGCGGGCTTGTGGCTCCCAATGCAGGGTGCCGAACAGGTAGTCCATCAGCGGCAGGACGATATTGAAATTGCGCCCCTGCATCAATTCGCGGCGGTGATGCAGGGCGTGCAGGTGGTGCATCTGGCGGATCCACGGCAAGCGGGCTACGGGGTGGTCGGGGTGCAGGTGTTCGCAGGCGTGGAAGCACTCATAGAGCAGGTAGCCGAGGATCATGCAGGCGGCGAACAGGCCGGCGACGTTGGGGTTGAGGTGTTTGAGCAGCCACCAGGCGGGTAGGGTGATGGCCAGGCTGTGGATCAGGATGAGCCAGGCGGGGAACAGGATGACGCGCCAGTCTCGCGGGCTGTCGTAGGTCATGTGGCCGGGGGTGAAGAAGCTGTGGTGGTCGCCGGTGTGGCGGGCGTAGAACAGCCGGGCGGCTGTGTGTTTGTGATGGCCCAGGTGGCGGTGGACGAGGTAGATGCACAGGTTGAAGAAGATCAGGGTGAGGGGGATGGTCAGCCATTCCAGGGGTTGGATGTGCTGGGTGGTGGACCAGAACAAGGTGATGCAGAGCAGGCCGTAGCCGAGGACGAAACCTGCGTGGAGCCACGGGTTGTAGTGGGGGCTGATGTTGGCGCGGTAGGTGGCGCGGAAGGCCTCGGTGGGGTGGGTCATTGGGGGCGCTCGGTGTTGTTTTTGTTGGGGGGTGAGCTTAGTTGGGATTGGGGGTTTTGCCTGGTTTCGCGTGGGGGCGGTGGGGCGTATTTATGTGTACATATCCGTTATTTTTGTTATGGCCACTTAGGGTTTCGCTCTTACAGCGACTCACTTTGGAAAAGCCGGAATGCCGGCCCAGCCCAAAGTAAGCAAAGGGCTCTGCCCCGCCTGTCGGCACCTCGCTAAGGCTCGGTGTTCCCTCACTCCGGCGCTGCTCCGCGGGCCGCCGCGATGGGCCATCCTTGGCCCAGCGCGGCTAAACCGGCGTCCTGCCGGTTTACCCGCTCCGCACCACCTGCGTTCGGCCTCGGGCTTATTGGGGCAGTCAGATCAAAATCAAAAGCAAGAGCACAGCGGCCTACAGGCCGGCTTGAGTG
>NZ_JARIXR010000051.1:0-31093 GCF_029269205.1 Pseudomonas sp. 1912-s
ACCTCTACGAACCCAACAGCTTCCGACCGTTAGCGCTGCTGAAAGGCTACGGCCCGGAAGACGTAAAACCCTTCCACTACCAACTCGACCACCTCGGCACGCCACAAGAACTCACCGCCCCCGACGGCGAAATCGTCTGGTCCGCCCACTACCGCGCCTACGGCCAAATCGCGAAGCTGGACGTCAACACCCTCACCAATCCGCTGCGCTTCCAGGGCCAATACTTCGACCCGGAAAGCGGACTGCACTACAACCGCCATCGCTACTACAATCCGGATGTTGGACGCTATCTGACGCCTGATCCCGTGAAGCTGGCGGGTGGGCTGAACGGATACCAGTACGTGCCCAACCCGACGGGGTGGGTGGATCCGTTGGGGTTGAATACCTGTCCGGGTGCGAACGGTTGTAAACCGGATGTCGGGGTTGGAGATCCGACCGAAAAAACTACGGTTAACGAAGGCCAGCCTGCTTTACCTCGTCTGACACAGGCCGAACGACGCGCACGAATTGATGAGCTTGGCGAGGCGAATGCATACCGCCGTCTTGATGAACTTGAACAAGCAACACCCGGAGCGCATTTTCTGGAAAAGCATGGGGCGCAGACGTCGCTGGCTTCCCAGTTGGAACGTGTAATGACAGCTAGAAACCCTACTACCGGTAACATTGAGAGATACGTTAGCGGTTCGAATATGGGGCAACCAAGACTTCCTAGCGCCGCGACTCATTTTATCAGCCATAGAGACCAACTAAATTCAATTCACCGCGCACAACTCATATTCAAATTGACTAACATATCGACATCCAGCAAACCTATGGACATGAAAAAAATCATTGGCGAGGGATACAAAAAAGACGGCTTCGAGTATGGAAAACAGACAAAAGCAAAAGTGATACTAGACCAGCATGGACAACCCATCACTGCCTACACGGAGTTTAAATGAAATTTTCACCCGACCTTCAAATCACCAGAAACCTGCTATTTACCTATTGCATTGAAAACGCGGACGACATAGAAAGAGAAGAGTTCATCGCCTCAAAAAACGTCAATGACGATAGAGAACTCTCTGAACTTTTTGACAAACTAACAAAGCCTGTATTTTTTTCATACAAAGTCGATGAAAGGCAGTGGCACATAGATACACTCAAATACTTCCTAAGAACTAATGATAGCTTCGACTCCGTATTCTATCTTTTCGATACTTACTTTGAAGGCGAAATCATTGACAGAAAACAGTTTATGAGAATCTTGCTCCAGTGCCTTGTACGCTACCAAGTTGAGTTTACTGAAAGACCACCTACATAAGGCAATGCAGACAAACCTATCGGGTAGAAAACATAGGGGCTACTTCACTCGTCCAAACCACTGCTTAACCGCCTTTCAATCTTGACAACGATAAAAACGGAAGATGCCCTACTTAGGTCAGCCCTATGAAATTAGTCCACTTGGCAAACACTGAAAAAGACCAAACAATGAGCCCTGCGTTAACAGCGTTGCAACAGTTTTTCGGTGGCTACTTCAATCAGGACTGGGTCTACGATCATGACTCTGCAGACGAGGTCATTGACTCTTTTATAAACGAATCAGACCCCGAGGCAATATGCCAAGTAAGACAGGAAATCATTGAGCTCTTAGCCGTTCAAAATACAGAGATAGACCTCCAAAAAAACCTTCTCTATGAACAGTACTGTTACTACCACTATCCCCACGAGTGGCCATCAGGACGCTTGTGGCTTGAGCATGTCGTAGAAAAGCTCGACAAGGCACTAACCGGAGGGACCCGTGAAGGGGGATAGACTGAGCAACAAATGAGTGGCCCTGTAGCGCCCTCACCCCACCTGCTGCAACCGCCCCGCCCGAAAATCCTTCGGCGACACTTCAAACTGCTTCTTGAACGACCGACTAAAGTGCGCCGAATCCGTAAACCCCCACTTATACGCAATCGACGTAATCGACTCACTGCGCAAAAACGGGTTGGTCAAATCATCCGCACTACGCTTCAACCGCGCCCGCTGGATATAGCGGCACACGCTGTCATCCTGTTCCTCAAACAACCGGTACAAATGCCGCACCGAGATGTTCAATCGACTCGCCAACCCCACCGGGCTCAGCCCTGGCTGGGTCAGCGATTCATCAATGACCTTCTGCACATAGCTGCGCAGGTTGCTGCCCTGCAACCCGCCGCAGTCATCGAGCTCGTCATTTTCCTGCTCAAACGCCGAGCCCAGCAGCGAGACAAACGCCGACTGCAACGCCTGCCCCTCGCCGACCGCGCCTTCGCCGTTGAGCGCGTCTTTGCACAGTTGGTCCATCAGCACGTGCAACATGCGCCCGCAGGCTTTGCTTGAGGAGATTTTGCCGAAGGTCTTGGGCTGGTTGCCAAGCTGTTTACACACCTCTGCGCGGGACAAGGACAGGGACGCGTGTTCGATCAGCCCGAACGGGGTGATGTCGATGGAGCCCACCGAGTCCATCAGGAGTAATTCGCCGGGGGCAAGTTGCACGCTCTGGCCGTTTTGGGTGATCTGGCAGTAGCCGCTGCGCTGGCTGACGAGGAAGCAGTTCTGGTCGTCATCGTGGTCGGCGCGGGCCTTGGAGCGTTTGATCAGGCCGGCGTTGGTGCGCAGGTTGGCCAAAGGCAAACCGCCGCGGGAAAAGGTGGTGATGCTGCCGATGAACAGCGAGCGGTTGAAGGCCAGTTCTGTGTCGAAGTGACCGCAAACCGCGCGCAGATCCCGGGTCCAGCGGTCCAGCCCGTCTTGCCCAATCTGTTGCATGCTCATGGTTGTTTCCACCTTGGCTTTTTGTTTTTGTCGGGCAATAGTTAACATGTTATCTATATGCGCGCAACAAGTACGTGTCTGCCAAGGTGTTTGCACTATTGATGCCAAATCCTGCGGTCAGTGAGCCTGCAATGCGCGCTGGAAACCGCCCAGCGCGTCCAGCAGCCAGGCGCGTTGAGTGCTGCTCAAGGCGATGTAGCGCCGGAACGCCGGCATGCGGTTGACCACCTCGCTGCCGCCCATATGCTCAAGCCGTACGCACCACTGGTGATCCTGCAGGTCGATGCGCAGGCGCTTGAAATCCAGCGGCATCAGGGCGCGATGCAACGCGCTGCCCTCCTGCAGTTCGGTTTGCAGAAGCGTCAAAACGTCCTTGTCTCCCGACCGCTGCCGACAGCGGATGCCGGTGCGTCGAACGGCCCCGGTGTGGTGCAGTTCGAAGCTCGCCGTGCCCTGCTGCGAGGCAGGGATGCGCAACACGAATTCGATCATCACCAGGTGCATCAACAGCTGCGACTCGGTGCGCTCGACGATCTCCAGTTGCAGCCCGAGATTGTCCAGGGAAAGCCGGGCCGTCGTCGGTCCACACAACTCATAACCGGCCAAGCCGAGATTACGTCGCAGGTGTTCCAGCGTAACCCCGGGCCGATACCCGGCAGGCGCACGCCGGGCGCTGAACAGTTCAGACAGTTTTTGCAGCATGGCTGACATACCCGTTGTGCGATGGACCCGGCTCATGGGCGAACTCCTTGGCCAACACCTCTTCCACCGAGGCGGGCTTGAATGGATTGACCTTCTGCACCACCAGGGTCCAGAACAGCGCGTACGCCGCCGTGCACCCGAGCATCACGCCAAAGGGGATGTAGATGTCGGCGGGGTTCATGCCGGGCGGGGTGATAAACCACATGCCCAGCAGGATGCCGATGCTCGACAGAATCTGCGGCAGCGGAAAGAACGGCGAGCGGTAGGCGCGAGGCAAATCCGGACGGCGAATTCGCAAAATCACCACCGACAACGTCACCAGCAGGTAAGCAAAACTCCAGGCACACACCGCCGCCAGCACCAGATGCATGATGTTGTCGGTGTTGCCCCCCAGGTACAGCGCGTGCAGGCACGGGATCAGCATCGCCACCAGGATGCACAGCAACGGCGTCTTGAAGCGCGGGTGCAGGTAGGTGAAAACCTTCGGCAACGCGCCGTCGACCGCCATGCCGTACAGGATTCGCGGCACACCGGCCATCAGGGTGTTGATGGTTGCAGCGCCGGCAAACAGGAAGCCGATGCCCAGCCACATCGGGCCAATGCTGCCCATCACCTGCTCGGCGAATTTCGGGATGGCCATCGGCGTGTCCAGCAGGTGCACGCCGCCCGCCGCGTCGATCAATACGTTTTCCACCTGGCGCTTCATCGCCGCGCCGTAGATGAACATGCACGTGGCCACGCCCAGCAGCCCCAGCACCATCGCCCTGGGCATCACCTTGGCCGAGTTGCGCAGGTCCGGCGCCAGCGGCGTGACGAATTCACAGCCGACAAACATGAACATCGCCATGCCCACCAGCGACAGGATGGTGACCAGGTCGGTGCCCACCAGGGATTCACCGAACCAGCCGTCCAGCTGCACCGCCGGGGCCGCGATCAGGCCCAGCACGCCAAATACCATCAAGGTGGTCCACATGCCGAAGGTGAGGATGATCTCGGCCCGGCCGAACGCGCTGACGCCAAACGCATTGAGCACCCCGAACACAATCACGAAACCCACCCCCAGCAACCACGAACCGCCGGCGGATTCTGCCAGGGTGTTGAGGTGTTCGAAGTTCACCAGCGCCATCACCCCGGAGAGGATGGTTTCCGCGGTGCCGGCAAACACATGCACGATCAGGTACGCCGACAAGGTGCCGGTAATCGCGAAGAACCGGCCCATGCCGCAGTTGATGTAGTCGTAGACCGAGCCGGTGGTGGGCAGGATCGAGGCGGCCTCGGCGAAGGTGGTCGCCTGGGCCAGCATCATCACCACCGCGATCAACATCGCCACCGCGAAGGCACTGCCGCCGATGCCAAACCCCATGGTCGCGGTGAGGATCACCGGGCTGGCCATGATCAAGCCAATAGTGCTCGCCAGCGCGGTTGGAAAGCCCACCGTGCCGCGTTTCAAATGTTCGGTGAGCCGGTCGTTGATCGACATGGTGCGGATCCTCAAGAAGCGGATTTTTAGAAGTATTGGCACTCTGCGCCCCGCCCTGGCTGATCGTCTTGCTCCTGGCTGCCGCCGGTTTTGTTGCTGCCTGCCACCGCCCTGCCACTGGCGGCCTGGGTCAATTGCCTGGCACGCAGGGGAAAGACTTGGCCCGGCGGCGCTCGCCCTAATGCTCCCTCAATTCACCTTGTTGGGGACTATAACAATGCAGCACACACAACAAACCCGTCACCTGTACAGGGCCATCAGCCTGGGCATCGCGCTGATGATCATCGAGTCATCGGCCCAGGCCTTCGAGCTGTATGCCGATGACGACACCCACGTCACCGGCAACTTCCTGGCGGTGTACGGCCTGTTCAACAGCCGCAAGAACTACGACGGCACCACCGGCGGCTCAACGTGGCGCGAAGGGTTCATCAAGTATGGCTTGAGCATCGACCAGCGCTTCGGCGCCCTGGGCAGCGTGTATGGCACTGCCAACCTGGTCAGCTCCGGCACCTGGGGCGACGGCGACTCGTCTGGCGTGACCACCGGCCGCGAGCGCACCACCAAGTTCGACGAAGCCTTCGCCGGCTGGCGCTCGGGCGAGCTGTTTCCGGGATTGGGCAAGGATGGCGTGGACCTGTCGTTCGGCCGCCAGGTCATCATGCTCGGCGACGGTTTCATCATCAACGACGACGGCCCGAACCTCGGCAAGGGCGTGGACGACGGCAAGTTCAACCGTGGCGGCGCCTATTACATCGCGGCGCGCCATGCCTTTGATCAAACCGCCGTGTTGCGCCTGGGCGGCAAGGACGGCGTGCATGGCAGCGTGATGTGGATCAAGTCCGACAACCGCGCCCAGGCCAACACCGAAATGGCCGCCAGTACCCTGGACTACACCGCCGCGCCGGGCACCGTGGGCCTGACCTATATCCACGGCATCAGCGTCGACGACCGTTATGCCAATGACCTGCAAAAACAGCGCGCCGGCATGAACATCTACAGCCTGCGGGGCGCCGGCAATGCCGGGATCGAGAACGCACACTTTTCCTTTGAATACGCCTGGCAGGACAAGGATGCCGGCCCGGAAAAGGCCTGGTACACCGAAGGCGGCTATACCTTCGCCGCACTGCCCTGGTCGCCGGATCTGACGTACCGCTACAGCCGCTATTCAAAAAACTGGGACGCGATGTTCTCGGGCTTCAACCGGGGCTACGGCACCTGGGTGCAGGGCGAAGTGGCCGGCAATTACTCGGGGCCGTTCAATACCAATACCGAGGTGCAACACGTGGCGTTGAAGGTCAAGCCGCTGGACAGCGTGACCGTCGGCGCGCTGTTCTTCGACTACAAGACCTTGAGCAAGGGCGGCATGCTCAACCTCGATGGGCGCGAACTGGACCTGTACGCGGAATGGGCGGTGAATGAACACCTGATCATCACGCCGCTGCTGGGGCTGTACAAGCCGAACAAGGATGAGAGCAACGGCGGGAATCAGGTGGGGGGCAACGGTACCAATGTCTACAGCCAGGTCACCGTGGCCGTGCCGTTCTAGCGCAGATCCAATCGGCGACCGAGATCAAATGTGGGAGCTGGCTTGCTGTGGTGAGCGGGCTTGCCCCGCGTTGGGCTGCGAAGCAGCCCCATCAATCTGTGGTGAACCCGACGAGGGGCAAGCCCCCTCACCACAGCAAGCCCGCTCCCACATGTAGGCTGCGTCAACCTTCAAGAGAGGTGTTCGCCCTACGGTTGCCGCTCTTCGATCCGCGCATACGCCCCCTGGTGATAGAGCAACGGCGCACGACCAAAGTCATCAAACGCCACCACCTTGCCGATCATGATCCAGTGATCGCCACCATCCACCTGCTGGTATTTCTCGCAGTGAAACCGCGCCGAGCAATCGGCGAAGACCGGCGAGCCGCCCTCCCCCGGTTCGAATTCGATTTCGGCAAAACGATCATCCCTGGGCCGGGCAAAGTTGTTCGACAGGTGGATCTGGTCGGCCGCCAGCACGTTGACCGCAAAATGGCTGGCCTGCTCGAACACCTCGTGGCTGTTGGAGCGCTTGTCGATGCTCCACAGTACCAGCGGCGGGTCCAGGGACACCGAGTTGAAGCTGTTGGCGGTGACGCCCACCTTGCGCCCGCTGGCATCAGCGGCGGTGACCACGGTGACGCCGGTGGCAAAATTACCGAGGGCCCGGCGAAAAGCCCGTGGGTCGAAACTGTTATCAGACATGCAAGACTCCCGGACTGCATCAACGTGCAGTCCTGATTGTGGTGATGGCAGGGTCGGCGTCAAATCATGCTCGGATCAGGCTCAAGCCCCATCAGCTCACGCCCCAGGATCTGCGCGCACACGTCGTAGTCGGTGTAGGCATGGGCGCCGGTCATGTGGGAATCGCGGAACAGGCGCTGCATTTCGTTGTGCTCGAACCACGCATTGCCGCCGGCGGCCTCGAACAAGCGGTCCACCGCCTGGATGCACATTTTGGTGGCGTACGCCTGGTTGGTGCGCCAGAAAGCCAGGGTTTCGCGACTGGGATAACGGTGCTGCTCGCTGTGTTCGGCGTGTTCCTGCCAGGTCTTTTCCAGGAAGGCCCGGGCAGCCGCCACCTGGTGCGTCGACTCGGCCAGACGCATCAGCGCCGGAGTCGCAGCGCCCACCGCCGCGCCGGTGTAGGCACGCACGCGGGTCCTGGTTTTCTCGCGGAACACCTCAAGCATGCGCTCGGCCACGCCCAGGCTCACCGTGGAGAAACCACTGGCGAAATACGGCCGGTACGGCGAGTAGAAAATCTTGCTGTCGGGGTACAAGCCAAAGCCGGCGGACTTGCCTTCCATCATGTCCTTGGCTTTCTGGATACGGTGTTCGGGCACCAGCACGTTGTCGATGATCAGGGTCTTGGTGCCGCTGCCTTTCATGCCGGCGGCGAACCAGTCATCGCGAATCTGATAGTCACTGCGGGGCAATACCGCGAAGCAATAGTCCTGGGTGCCCTCGGCGTTCTTGCGACGGAAACCGACAATCGCCCACTCGGCATGATCGCAGCCACTGCTCCAGCCCATTTCACCGCTGAACAGCACACCGCCCTCCACTTCCTCGGTGCGGCCAAACGGCGCGATGCTGCTGCTGGCGGTGGCATTCGGGTTATCGCCCCAGACTTCCTGCTGCAGCTTGGCGGGAAACAGCGCCAGTTGATGACTGTGGGTGCACAACAGGCTCATGGCCCAGGCGGTGCTGGCACAGGCGCCGGCCAGCAAGGCGATGCAGTCGGCAAATTGCGGCAGGGAGATTTCCATGCCACCGAAGGGTTTGGGTTGAAAGGCCCGGTGCATGCCGATGCTCTTGAGCAGCGCAATGTTCTCGTCGGGAACCTTGCGGTCCTGCTCGGCCTGGAAGGCGTTGGCAGCGATGGTCGGCAGAATCGCCTTGAGGTCTTCGAGGAGCGGGTTTGGCTTTTTCATGGACGGCCCTGCTTATTATTGGATGTCCGGCTGGCGTTCAAACTCAACGAACGGCGCTGGATGTGGGGCCAGTATGGAGCGGGCAACCCCCCCGGAAAATGCACCTTCCACAGCCAAGATTGCACTTTCCACAGGCCTGGCAGCCACAGGCATATCGTCCGGCAGACAGAGACAAGCCCGGGCCGCCCAGGCTGGTTAACCTCGGGCTTTTGCGAGCAGGAAAATCCCATGAGCGATGTTGCGCTGCTGCCTGAAGTCCACGCCTTCCTTGGTCGAAACCATGCCTTGTTCATCGACGGCGGTTACGTCCCGAGCCATTCCAGCCAGACCCTGGAGGTGACCAACCCGGCCAACGGCGACGTGATCGCCCACGTGGCCGACGCCGACCTTGCGGATATCGACGCGGCGGTGGAATCCGCCCGGCGCGGCTTCCGGCAATGGTCCCAAACCGCACCGGCGACACGCGGCAATGTGCTGCTGAAACTCGCCGACCTGCTGGAGCAACACCGCGAAGAACTGGCGCAGATCGAAACCTGCCAGTCGGGCAAGATCATCCAGGTTTCACGGGCCTTTGAAGTGGACCAGGCCGCGCACTTCCTGCGTTACTACGCCGGCTGGGCCACCAAGATCAGCGGCCAGACCATTACCCCGTCACTGCCCTCCTTTGCCGGCGAACGCTACACCGCGTTCACCCTGCGCGAACCGGTGGGCGTGGTGGTGGGCATCGTGCCGTGGAATTTCTCGACCATGATCGCCATCTGGAAACTCGCCTCGGCGCTGGTGACCGGTTGCAGCATCATCATCAAGCCCAGCGAGTTCACCCCGCTGACCATCCTGCGCATCGCCGAACTGGCCATCGACGCCGGCCTGCCGGCGGGCGTGCTGAACGTGTTGACCGGTGGCAGGCACGTGGGCCAGGGCCTGGTGGAGCATCCGGGCACCGACAAGGTCTCGTTTACCGGCTCGGTGCCCACCGGCATCGCCGTGGGCCGCAGCGCCATGGGCGCCGGGCTGACCCGGGCAACCCTGGAGCTGGGCGGCAAGAATTCCGCCGGGTTCCTGCGGGATGTAGACCTCGACAAGGCCGTCAACGGCATCATCGAAGCCGGCTTCCTGCACTCCGGGCAAATCTGCGCGGCGGCCGAACGCTTCTTCGCCCACCGCTCGCAGATCGAGCCGATCATGGAGAAATTGGCGCAACGCCTGAGCCGGTTGAACATCGGCTCGCCACTGGACGAGCGCACCGAATTCGGCCCGGTGACCAACCGCCAGCACCAAAAGAAACTCGAATGGTTTTTCGCCAAGGCCCGCGCCGAGAACAATACGATTGTCCACGGCGGCAAGCTGATCGAGGGCCCGGGCTGCTATGTGGAGCCCACCGTGATTCTCGCCAACACGATCAACGACACCCTGCTCAACGAAGAAACCTTCGGCCCGATCGCCACGTTCTTCCCCTACGACACCGAGGAAGAACTGCTGGAACTGATGAACAACACGTCCTACGGCCTGAGCGCCAGCCTCTGGACCAACGATTTGAGCAAGGCCCTGCGCATGGTGCCGGCGATCAACGCGGGCACGGTGTGGGTGAACATGCACACGATGCTCGACCCGGCCGTGCCGTTTGGCGGCAACAAGTCTTCGGGGGTGGGGCGTGAGTTTGGCGGGGCCTTTATCGAGGACTACACCGAACTCAAGTCGGTGATGATTCGCTACTGATAAACCGGGCGACCGATCGTTCCCACGCTCCGCGTGGGAATGCATACCGTGACGCTCCGCGTCACCACTGCGCAAGGCTTCCATTGTGCATTGCCAGCGGGACGCGGAGCGTCCGAGGCGGCATTCCCACGCAGAGCGTGGGAACGATCAGCGTGGGAGTGATCGCGAGCCTGCTGACAAACCCGCTCTCCTGACCAACCGCTCCCACACTGGATTTATGTTGCCAGTTGGATTTCGGATGTGATCAGGCCACCGGACACTCCCGGTTCAGCGCCTCATCCACCAACAACTGCGCCATCTCCACCAATTGCACCACTGCCAACACTTGCTTGCGGCTGGCCCCATCAAGATGCTCGGCACAGTCATAGGCGCTGACAGCCGCCGATTCAAGAATCTCGCTGGCATTACACAAGGCGACTTCGGTGCTGAGGCCGGCACGTACGGAGAATAGTTTGTTGGAGGACGGAGGCGAAGCGGCAGGTTCTGAGTTGAGGTCGTAGTGCTTGAATGCGCGCTGGGCAGCATCGTGGAATTTCTGGTCGTTCAAGTAATGCGGCGGGTTGGGCGAGACCTTTTTCATGGTGAAGCTCCTCTATGAGTAAGCACCTCCACGCTCGCTACCACACGATTAAGGAGGCGACTGTACACGGGGTGGTAGACCGGTCATAGAAACCCGGCAGGCCGAAGCCTCCCATGCACAGCCGCCACAAAGCAGCCCGCACAAAAAAACGCCCTTGAGCGTTTTGGGATCTATGAAATAGCCGGGCTACCACACCCGTTCGCTGAATTGGCAGCGACCCGCGAAGGTTAGCGGCGAGAAGGACTGGAAGCAACCTGAAATCTATGTGGGAACGGTCTGCGTAGGAACGGGCGATACCGCTGCCGGCGTATGCCCATTGTTGATCGTTCCCAGGCTCCGCGTGGGAATGCATACCGTGACGCTCCGCGTCACCCTCGCGAGGCTTCAATGTCGCGTCGGCAGCGAGACGCGGAGCGTCCGAGGCGGCATTCCCACGCAGAGCGTGGGAACGATCAAACGGCTCAGTGAGCGGCCCATCAATATGCAGGTCAGTAGCGGATACAGCCAGGTGCCTTTTAAATACCTGTACAAGTTTATAATTTTGTACAAGTATCAGGTATCGAAGCTTCCGCTGTATCACGCCCGCTCAGGGAGACATGCAATGACCCGTCTATTGGTTTCACTGGCCTTGATCCTCGGCCTGTGCAGTTGCGGCAGCGTTGACGTCAAACACTATGCCGACCAGCAACCGCAGCTGGACCTGGTGCGTTTCTTCAGCAAGCCGGTTAAAGCCTGGGGGATATTCGAGAAGCGCTCGGGCGAAGTGGCCAAGCGTTTCGAGGTGAATATCGCCAGCCGCCGCGAAGGTGAAAACCTGATTCTCGACGAGCGCTTTCTCTACAGCGACGGCACGCGCCAGCGGCGTGTCTGGACCCTGACGCCCGACGGCCCGGGCCACTGGCGCGGTCGTGCCGACGATGTGGTGGGTGAAGCCAAGGGCGAAGTGGCCGGCAACGCCTTGCGCTGGCGTTACATCCTGAACCTGCCGGTTGACGGCTCCGTCTACGAAGTGAGCCTCGACGACTGGATGTACCTGATGGACGAAGACACGCTGATCAATCGCTCCAGCATGTCCAAGTTGGGCGTCGAGGTCGGTCAGGTGACGTTGTTCTTCCGCCGCCAGTCCGTCCAAGAGGCCCATTGAATCAATGCATGAGACTCATCGGCTGTGCCTGGTCCTGGGCGACCAGTTATCGTTTGACCTGGCCTCGTTAAATGGGCTGGACAGCCAGCACGACGCGGTCCTGATGGTCGAGGTGATGGAGGAAGCCAGCCATGTGCCCCACCACCCGCAAAAAATCGCCCTGATCTTCAGCGCCATGCGCCACTTTGCCCAGGCGTTGCAGCAGCGCGGTATTCGGGTGCACTACGTCAGCCTGGATGACCCGCAAAACACCGGCTCGGTGCCCGGCGAATTAAAGCGCTGGCAGTCGCTGATGCACGCGCGCGAACTGCACCTGACTGAATGCGGTGACTGGCGCCTGGAGCAATCCCTGAAGGACTGCGGTTTGCCGATCCAGTGGCACGCCGACAGTCGCTTCCTGTGCAGCCGTGACGAATTCGTGGCCTGGGCAAGCGGCAAAAAACAGCTGCGCATGGAGTACTTCTACCGTGAGATGCGCCGCAAGAGCGGGCTGCTGCTGAACGGTGACGGCACGCCAGTCGGCGGCGCCTGGAACTTTGATGCGCAGAACCGCAAGGCACTGCCCAAGGGTACCAAGGCGCCCTACCCGGCGCGCTTCAGCTCGGACTCAATCACCCGGGACGTGTTGGCGCTGGTCGGTAAACACTTCAGCAGCCACTACGGCGCACTGGACACCTTCGATTACCCGGTGACCCACGCCGACGCCCAGGCACTCTGGGATTACTTTCTGGATTACGGCCTGGCGGGGTTCGGTGACTACCAGGACGCCATGGCCAGCGACGAGCCGTTTCTGTTTCATGCCCGCATCAGTGCCGCGCTGAACATCGGCCTGCTGGACCTGCGCCAGTTGTGCAGCGATGTGGAGGCGGCGTATTGGTCGGGCAGCATCGGGCTGAATGCTGCCGAAGGGTTTATCCGCCAACTGATTGGCTGGCGTGAATACGTACGCGGCGTCTACTGGCTGAAAATGCCGGACTACGCCGCCGGCAACTCATTCGGCAACAGCCGCCCGCTGCCGGAGTTCTACTGGACGGGCGAGACGCAAATGAACTGCATGCGCCAGGCGATCGGCCAAAGCCTGAAACACGCCTACGCCCATCACATCCAGCGGCTGATGGTCACCGGCAATTTCGCCTTGCTGGCCGGGATCGTGCCCAGCCAGATATGCGAGTGGTACCTGGCGATCTACATGGACGCTTTCGACTGGGTCGAACTGCCCAACACCCTGGGCATGGTCATGCATGCCGATGGCGGCTACCTCGGTTCCAAGCCTTACTGCGCGAGCGGCCAATACATAAAGCGCATGTCCGACTACTGCCGAGGCTGTGCCTACAGCGTCACTGAAAGCACCGCTGAGAATGCCTGCCCGTTCAATTCGCTTTACTGGCACTTCCTGATGCGCCACGGCGACCTGTTGCGGGGCAATCAGCGCATGGCCATGCTGTATAAAAACCTCGACCGCATGCCTGAATCCAAACAGGACGCGCTGTGGAAACGGGGCGAGATGCTGCTGGCCAGACTGGATGCGGGGGAATCACTTTGACAACGCGGCCCGGTGTTTACCGGCCCGTTCGCCGAGCAGCATCAATCCGCCGCCCGTCAGCAGCAAGCCCGCCGCGATAACGATGTAACCGCCGTAGACATCCCCGATAACACCCTGCGCAAGGTTAAGCGTCTGGGAACACACCAGCGTGCCGGTCAACGAGGCGATGGCCAGCACCGGCGTCACCGTCGCCGAGACCCGGCCCATGTAGCCCGACGGCACGGCCTCTTGCAGCATCGGCCCCTGCACCATGGCGAACACCGAAAAGCACACCCCACAGCAAAACATCAGCGCCCAGGCCAGGTAAAACGGCGGATGCGACGCGTAGCCCAGGTAGCTCAGCCCCAGGCACAACAGCGCAACGGTAAACGCCCGGCGAATGCTCAAGGCCTTCAACAGCGGCCGCACCAGTAATGCCGCCACCAGACCACCGACGGGAAACGCGGCGAGAACCAGGCCATATTCACGCGGGCTCAGGCCCAGGGTCTTGAAGGCGTACAAAGACAAAACGACGTTATTGATACCTAGGGAAAATCCGTACAACGCCACACCGGTCAGCAGGGTCCGAATCGACGGGTGCCCCCAGGAAAACCGCAGGCCCTCCAACAGCCCACGCCAGAACGATGTGTGCGCTACCGGCAACGCTGTACGCAAGCCTCGGGTAGCCACGATGCATAACGCCGAACAGCTGAACGCCAGCACATTGATCATCAACGCCCAGATCGGCCCCACCCACACAAACAAGGCCGGGCCCACGGAAGCTGAGAGAACCGAAATGCCCGTCAGGGAAAACATCGTCTTGGCCGACGCTTCTACCCGCCGCTCAGCGGGAATGATCACTTGCATGATCGCCTGGCGGGACGGGTTGAAGAACTGCGCAGCGCTGCTGTTCATCACCAGCAACAGCAGCACGCCGGTGAATACCTGCATCTGGCCGAGGCCGGACAATGAATAGATCAGGATAAAGATCAGGAAGTTGATCACCCGGATAGCGTCTGCGCTGATCATCACGTAGAGCGGCGTCATGCGGTCGACCCAGGCGCCCGCCAATGGCGCCACCAGCACCCGCGGAATCGCCGATGCCGCCACCGCCAGGCCAACGGCACTCGGTAGAAAAGCGCTGTCACGGAACAGGTCCGTCACCAGCCAGACGATGATCGTGCTCTCCAACACAAATTCGCCAAAGGACGAGAGCACCTGGCCCAGCCATAACAGTGAAAAATTGCGGCTGATGAAAAACCCGGCAAACCGGCTTTTCCCTTGAGTCGTCCTGAACACCATCCCTTCCCTGTGCGAAACGCTGTGAAATTTTCCGGCCGCTGCGAATTGTTGTGAAGCCGGCGATAAATGGCCAATTGCCCATGCTAACGTCGGCGTCGATGTCATCCAATCCATTGAGGGAGCAGCGCCGATGTCTACTACCGTAACACCCGCCGGTGGCGGACCGACTACTCAAAAAGCCTCAACGTCGGTGTTCGACGACAAGTTGAACATTGCCAAGTCGAGCAAGGTAGTCGCTGATTACATGCGCCAGACGGGCAAGTCGGCCATTACCAAGCAAGAGCTTTCGCAACTGGCCAGCAACGCCTCGGGCAAGGTGCCGGCGGATGTCAGCGCTGCTGCCCAGTACATGGAGCGCCATCCCGACGTGTTCACCGCGATCGAAACCCATGACGTGGCCGGTGCCGACAACCTGTCCGGCGTGTGGAACTTCGACTGGGCCGCCAACGGTGGCCTGAACGGCACCGCGACCGATGCGATCGCCAAGATGCAGGACACCTTCGATTTTGCGATCGCCAAGTCGGCGCAGATCACCGAGATCAGCACCGGCAAAAAGGCCGAGCTGGACTCAACCAAGCAACGGCCGCAGAACTAGGTTTCTGGACGCAACAAAAATCAAATGTGGGAGCTGTCGAGCTTTAGCGAGGCTGCGATAGCGGTGGGCCAGGCAACATCCATGTTGACTGTGCTGACGCCATCGCAGCCTCGCTAAAGCTCGACAACTCCCACAGGACTTCCTTTGTTTGTTAGAGCGCCGGCCTGCGGTCAGAAGTGAAACGCAACCCCCGTGGTCACGTTGAACGCATCCCCTACATAGAAGTTGGCCGAGTCCTGGCCCTTGGCGTCATACGCGGTGTTGGTGGCCGTGGCGTAGCGTTTGTTGGTCAGGTTGCGCGCATCGACGAACACTTCCCACTTCTTGCTCGGGGCCTCGTAGCCCACCTTCGCGCCCCACAACGTGTAAGACGGCGCACTCAGTGAGTTGGCAAAGTCGACGTAATAACTGGACGCCGCCCGGGCGTTGAGCTGCGCGTAGAAGCCGCTGCCCTGGCGATACTCCAGCTCGGCCTGGTAGACCTGGCGCGGCAGGCCCGGCAGTTGGTTGTCGCCGAACACCGAGTCATTGCGGTAGTGGAAGTCGTTGAAGGTGTACGCCTGGCGCAAGGTCACGGTGTCGCCATTGCCGCCGTCCCACAGTTGCGCATTCAAGCCGGCTTCGATGCCCTGGTGAATCGTCGCGCTGCCGTTGGAGGTGGCCACCAGTTGATCCTGGGTCGCCGTTGCCTGGCGCACCACCACCGACAGCAGTTCTTTCTGCACCCACGAGCGGTACACCGTCAGGCTGCCGTCGAAAATACCGTGGCCGCCGCGAATCCCGAACTCCACGGTGTTGGCTTTTTGTGGTCGCACATCGCGGATATACGGCGTGCCGGTGCTGCCCAGTTGCCAAGTGACCGGTGGGTCCACCGAGCGGCTGACGTTGCCGAACACTTCGAATTCCGGGGTCAGTTGATAGCGCAGGCCGATGCGCGGGGCGACGTCGGTCTCGTCGTATTCGACGCCACTGGGGAACGCACTGGTATTGGTGCCGGTGGTGTATTCGATCTGCGCCTTGCGCTTGATATCAATTAACGACAGCCCGGTGGACAGCCACGTACGGTCATTCAGTTGCAGTTCGTTGCCGAGGGAAAACACCGTGTCCCGGGAGCCGGTGTAGTTGGTTTTCTGCTGGGTGATGCCGGTGGCCTTGCTGTGGGATTTCACATCGGCCAGGTACGCCAGGGTGTTGCTGAAGGTCACGCTGCTGTCGCTGCGCAGGCCGAAGAAGGTGTCGGCGGTGCGCAGGTACCGCAGGGTCAGGTTGACGTCCTGGGAGCGCCATTCCTGGGGCGTTGGCGAATAGCGCCAGCCGTTGTCCAGCGGGTAATCGTTGTAGCCCAGGCCGACTTCGAGCTTGGCATTGTCGTCGAAGGTGTAGGTGGTGGTGCTGCCCAGCAGGGTCGAGCCGTCCTTCTTGCGCCCGATGGGCACGAGGTTGCTGGTGGGGTCGTGCTTGAGTTGGTACTTGGTCAGGGTGTTGCCCTGGCTGAGGGTCTCTTCCTTGTAGCGAATATAGAAGCGCGTCTCCAGTTGCGGGCTGAACACGTGGCCGAAGTTGGCGACGATCCCCTGCCCTTTGTTCGGCGTGTTGTCCTGGTAACCGTCACGCTCGTTGTGCTGGATGCTGACGTAGTAGTCGTTGTCGCCCTCCACGCCACCCGTACTCAGTTGCTGCTTGCGGTAGCCAAAGCTGCCGGCCTCGAAGCGCGCGTAGTTGCCCGGGTCGGTGCGCCCGGTCTTGCTGACGAAGTTGATCGCGCCGCCCAGGGACAAGGCCGAATAACGGAAGGCGTTGGCGCCGTAGAGCACCTCGGTGTGGTCCACCGAGGCCATGTCCAGCATGTCTTCCTGGGTGCCGCCCGGCCCGGTCAACGGCAGGCCGTCGTAGAGGAATTTAATCCCCAGCACATAGCCTTGATAGAAGGTGTTAAGGCCCGAACCACGGATCGATATCTTGTTGGCGCCCGAGCCGCTGGTGGCCTGGGCGAAGACTCCCGGCTGCAGCGCCAGCACGTCCTCGGCATTCGCCGCACGGCCCTGTTCGATCTTGCGGTTGTCGATCACCGCGGTTTTGCCGGGCACCCTGGCCAACTGCTTTTCGGCCTTTTGCGCCTCGGTGGCTTCGGCGCCGGTGACCACCACCGTGGCCAGGGTAGGGTCGGCCGGGGCGGCAAACGCCGCACCGTGTATCAACATCAACAGCACGCCAAGGCTGGACGCGGTGGCCAGTGACTCAAAACGACGAGCGCGTGGTTCAAACAGTTGCCGCATGGACTCAATACTCCTGGGGTCTCTAATTAGTTGGAGCATCTATTCGTATAGTCGCGCTCTATTTTGAACTTTGCAGGGTTCGTGCCACGTCAAAACATCAACAAATAGGGGCCCATCGCCCTATTTAATCGCCACAGGCGCAACACTTTGCTGGTGAAATGTTCGATTCACAACAATGCGAAAAAAACACATTCAATTATATGTTTAATCGATAAAGGCATAACCAAAGCCCCGGTCTACAGGGCTCCGTCACAACTGTGCAAATCCCAACAGCTGACCAACAAAAGTTGTGTATTCGACACTCTCTTTTTCTGCACACCTCTAAGAAGGTGCAAGTTATCGGCTTGTCCTTACTTGGTATGGCTCTTGCTCTAGCCAGTCAATCAATTCAAGCATCTGCGACTATTAAGCAACGAGGTATTCACGCGTGACGGTCAACTTACTCTGCACCCGCAGGACCCCGCTGGAGATTGCCCGTGACCTGGCGAGCGAGTTCGCCCGCACCGCCGTCGACCGGGACGCCACCGGCGGCACGCCCAAAGCCGAGCGCGACAAGCTGCGCAGCAGCGGCCTGTTGTCCCTGAGCATTCCCGGGCAATTCGGCGGGCTGGACGCCAACTGGTCGGAAACCTTCGAGGTGGTGCGCGAATTTGCCCGGGTCGACAGCTCCATCGCCCATGTATTCGGTTTTCATCACCTGATGCTTGCCACCGTCCGATTGTTCGCCACGCCCGCGCAATGGCAAACCTGGTTCAGCCTGACCGCCAGCAACAACTGGTTCTGGGGCAACACCCTGAACCCGTTGGACACCCGCACGGTGGTCAAGCGCCACACGGGCTGGCGGGAATTCTCGGGGCAGAAGAACTTCTGCTCCGGCGCCAACGATTCAGAAATGCTGATCGCCTCGGCCATCGATGAAAGCGCCGGCGGCAAGTTGCTGATCGCGGCCATTCCCAGTGCCCGCAGCGGGATCATCCTGCACAACGACTGGAACAACATGGGCCAGCGCCAGACCGACAGCGGTAGCGTGACCTTCAAGCGCGTACGCGTGGAAGAATCCGACCTGCTGCTGGACCCGGGCCCGCTGAGCACGCCGTTCGCCTGCCTGCGCCCGCTGATTGCGCAACTGCACTTCGCCAACATCTTCCTGGGTATCGCCGAAGGCGCGTTCGAAGAGGCGCGCCAATACACCCTGGAAGAAGCCCGCCCGTGGTTCCGCTCCAGCGCCAGCCACAGCACCCAGGACCCTTACATCCTCAGCCATTACGGCGACTTCTGGGTGGCGCTGCAAAGCACCCGCCTGTTGGTGGAGCGCGCGGGCCAGGTGCTGGACACGGCGTGGGCCAAGGGGCCAGCACTGACCAGCGAGGAGCGCGGGGAAGCGGCCATTGCCATCGCCACCGCCAAAGTCGCCGCCAGCCGCAACGGCCTGGAGTTGTGTAGCAAGGTCTTCGAGGTTACCGGCGCGCGGGCTACCAACGCCTCGGTGGCGCTCGACAGGCATTGGCGCAATTTGCGCACCCAAAGCCTGCATGACCCACTGGATTACAAACTCCATGAACTGGGGGAGTGGGCACTGAACGGTACCCCGCCCATCCCGACTTTTTATTCCTGATCTTTTATTCAAAGGGATCACCATGCAACTGCTGACCTTACCGCCCTCGCCCGCCCTTGCCACCTCTATCCGCGCCACCGCGCAGGTGTTTGAAGACCCCAGGTCCAAGGCCTTGCTCAAGCACGTGCAACAAGTCGCGCCGAGCGAAGCCAGCGTGCTGATCATCGGTGAAACCGGCACCGGCAAGGAGCTGGTGGCGCGCCACATTCACAACCTCAGCGGCCGCAAGGCGCAGCCGTTCGTGGCGGTAAATTGTGGCGCGTTCTCCGAGTCCCTGGTGGAAGCCGAACTGTTCGGCCACGAGAAAGGCGCATTCACCGGCGCCCTCAGCGCCAAGGCCGGCTGGTTTGAAGAAGCCAACGGCGGCACGCTGTTCCTGGATGAAATCGGCGACCTGCCGATGTCGATCCAGGTCAAGCTGCTGCGGGTGTTGCAAGAGCGTGAAGTGGTGCGCCTGGGTTCGCGCAAAAGCATTCCGATCAATGTGCGGGTGCTGGCGGCGACCAACGTACAGTTGGAAAAAGCGATCAACGCCGGGCATTTTCGCGAGGACCTGTTCTACCGCCTGAACGTGGTCAACCTGGAACTCAGCCCATTGCGGGATCGCCCCGGCGATATCCTGCCGCTGGTGCAGTATTTCATCGACACCTACACCCGCCGCCTGGGGTACGGCGAGATCATCTTGAGCAAGGAAGCCGAGCAACGGCTGGCCACGTACAGTTGGCCGGGGAATATCCGCGAGCTGGAAAACGTCATTCACCACACCTTGCTGATCTGCCGCGACGGCGTGATCCAGGCCGATGACTTGCGCATGTCCAACTTGCGCATCGAACGCCAGGAAGACAGCACGACGGCCCATGACTTGCTCGACCAGGCCTTCCAGCGACTGTTCGAAGAGCAGATCGACAACCTCCACGAACAGGTCGAGCGCAGCCTGTTGACCGCTGCCTACCGGCTCTGCCAGCACAACCAGGTGCACACCGCCGAGTTGCTGGGGCTCAGCCGCAACGTGACCCGCACCTTACTGATCAACCTGGGCGAGCTGAAGGTCAACAAGCGCCGCCCATTGGCCAACACCAAGGATGAGCGGGTGCTGCACCTGTCGATCTGAGCGGCACTGCGCGGCGTACCCGGTACGCCGCTTGATCACAGCACCGCTTCGTCCAGCGCATCGCTGAACTGGCGACTCCACAACCGCGCATAGTGGCCGCCCTGGCGCAGCAGTTGTTCGTGGCTGCCGTCCTCGACGACCCGGCCATTGTCGAACACCAGGATCCGGTCCAGATGGGCCACGGTGGACAGCCGATGCGCGACCACCAATACAGTCTTGTCTTCCATGATTTCGTCGAGTTTGTCCTGGATGAAACGCTCGGTGATCGAGTCCAGGCTGGAGGTGGCTTCATCCATCACCAGGATCGGCGCGTTCTTCAGCAACACCCGGGCGATCGCAATGCGCTGGCGCTGGCCGCCGGACAACTTGACCCCGCGCTCGCCCACCAACGACTCGTAGCCGTGTTCCATGCTGTCGATAAACTCACTGGCACCGGCGCGATGGATCGCCTCGGCGACTTCGTCCATCGAGGCATCCAGGCGGCCGTAGTGGATGTTTTCGCGAATGCTGCGGTGAAACAGGCCGGGCTCCTGGGGAATCAGGCCGATCTGCTGGTGCAGCGAATGCTGGGTGACGTGGCGCACGTCCTTGCCGTCCACCAGCACCTGGCCTTGCTGCACGTCGTAGAGGCGCAGCAGCAAGCTCAGCAGCGTCGACTTGCCGGAGCCCGAGGCGCCCACCAGGCCGACTTTCTGGCCGGCGGGGATGACGATATTCAGCTGCTCGAAAATCGGCCGGCCGGTGCCGTAACTGAAACCCACGTCGCGAAACTCGATATCCCCGCGCTTGACCTGCAGCGCCTTGGCACCGGGTCGGTCGATGACTTCGTGGGGGCGAATCAGGGTGCGCACGCCGTTGGCGATATTGCCGGTGGCTTCGAAAAATTCGAGAAAGCGCCGCGACAGGTTTTCGACATCGCTGATGATCAATAGCGAAAGGCTGGTGGACATCACAAACGCGGCGATATCGATGCGGTGACTGCGCCACAGATAGAGCGCGAGCAACAACAGCCCCAGCTTGAGCACCACGCCACAGCTGGCCTGAAACCAGCGAATTTTCTCCATGTAGCCCAATGATCGATAGGCAGCCGCTACCTCCTTGTCCAGGAAGGTGCCGAGGTAACTGTGCTCGAACGCGTGGCGCGCAAACAGACGGATATTGGCCAGGTTAGAGACCGCATCCACCACCTTTCCCGTGCTGGTACTGCGCGCTGCCGAATACTGCTGGGCGAGAGGATGACTGCGGCGTGCGAGCACGTAGCAGATAGCGATGAACGCCACCGACCAACCCGCCATGAACAACGCCAACAGCGGCGATGCGGTCCACAGCAGCGCCGTGGCCAGACTCAGCGTCACCAACAGTGGGATCAGGTCGAACAACAAGATGCTCAGGGTCTGATTCACGCCCAGGGTAATTTCCGCCACCCGATGGGCCAGCGCCCCGGCGAACTCATTGCTGATGAAACGATGGGAATGCTGTTGCAGATAGGCGAATACCACATGCGTCACCGTGCGCCGCTGCAACGGCAAGACATGGATATGGCAGCCTGCGGATGCACGGGTAAACAGTACCTGGCACACCAGGAGCAGACTCAGCAGCGTCAGCGGCCATTGCAACACCTCAAACGCACGCTCCGCCTCCAGCCCGTTGCTGACGGTACGCGTAATCTGCCCCAGCCCCCAGGGCGTCAGAATCGAACACACCACGGCAGCAATCTGCAGCAGCAAAATGGCCAGGTACCAACCTTTGAAATGGCCGATGAAATGCCGCACAAAGGCCGCCGGAGTCGACGGCAAGTGCTGGACATTCCAGGTGCGAAACAATGAAAAAGACGAGCTCATGGCCAATGGCATTCCTGAATGACGCCTGTGGCCGCGCAGCTTTCAGGCAAAAAATGGCACCGTCGGTGCCTGATGGTCAGCAAATGGAACAGACAACCGAATCACCTGTGGCAGGGAGCTCCCTCGCCACAGCAAGCTCCCTAGGCACAAGTTCAGCGTCACTTTTGCGATTGGTAGCGAATTTCCTCCAGCTCACAACCGCCCCGGGTAAGGGTACGGCTTGATTCGGCCTGCGCTGTCCATCCGGCGTTTTGGTAAAAGCGTATTGCCCGCCGGTTTTCAGCCAGCACCCACAACGTCGCCGTCTCCAGGCCCTGGCTGGCGAGATGTTCCAAACCCTTGAGCCACAGCGCCCACCCCACCCCGGTTCCCCAATGCTCGGCCAGCACATACACCGCCTGCACTTCGCCGGTCTTGCCGGGGTCAGCGTCCTCATCGCGGCTCGGGCTCACGGCAATCCAGCCGACCACCTGCCCATCGACCTCTGCCACAAACACCGCTTCGCGTCCCTGCTCGATCAACTGCCGCCAGGCAGCTTCGCGCCGGGTCTGTGTCGCCTCCAGCGAAGCCAGGTAATCCACGGGCATCAGCTCACGGTAAGCCTCCTGCCAACTGCGGATATGCACCCGGGCGATGTCACCCGCGTCCTCGAGACGTGCTGCACGAATCATCAAATTCCCTCTGCGCGTTTTGCATAAATCGCCGAGCCTGCCTGCGGCGACAGCCTGCGATAAACCAGCCCCGATAATGCACACAGCAATCCGGCACCCGCCATGATCCAGGCGATATCACTCTGCTCGACCGTGGCATGCCCGCGCACGGCCATGATCAAGCCGAGCAGGCCCGCCGCGATGCCCACCGACAAACTCAACGTCAACTGAATGGTCATCGCCGACAGGCTACTGGCACGGCTGGATTGCTCCGGTGGCACGTCGGCATAGGTCAACGCACCCAGGGTGCTGAATTGCAGCGAGCGAATGATCCCGCTGCCAAATAACACCAGTATTACAATCCAGTAAGGCGTCGATACCTCGAACAGGCTGCACGCCAGGATGGTTGCACCGGTGAGCACGGCATTGCTGATCAAGGTGCGCCGGAAACCGAAGCGGCTGACAATCCGTACCGCCAGCATCTTCATCAGGAACGCCCCCACGCCGCCGGCAACGCTCAGCAGCCCGGCCTGCAACGGGTTAAGCCCGAAACACAGCTGGAACAGCAGCACCAGCAAAAACGGCTGTGAAGCACTGCCGATACGCATCAGGTTGCCGCCCCAGAAGCTCACCGCGAAGGTCGGTATTTTCAACAATGAGAAATCGATCAACGGGTGGGCCGTGCGCCGCGCATGCCGGACATACAGCCAGGCACTCAACAGACCGCCGCCAATCAGCAGCAACGCCCACTGACGAGGCAACAGGCCGTGGCCCAGCACCTCGAAACCGAACACCAGCCCGCCCAGTGCCACACCGCTGAGCAATAGGCCGGGAACGTCCAATGGCTGGCCAGGCATTCCGGAATAGTCCGGGATGTAGCGCAGCACCAGCATCACCCCGAGCACGCCGATCGGCACGTTGATCAGGAAGATCCAGTGCCACGACAACACCGTCACCAGCAAACCGCCCAACGGAGGGCCCAGCAGCGGCCCCACCAGCGCCGCCACCGTCAGGTAAGACATGGCGCGCAGGAGGTTTTCCCGCGCCGACCAGCGCAGCAGGATCACCTGCCCCACCGGCACCATCATCGCCCCCGAAGCGCCCTGGGCCAACCGCGCCAGGGACAGTTGCAGCAGCGAGCCCGAGCAGGCACACGCCACCGACGCCAGGGTAAACAGCACGATCGCGCTGATAAATACCCGGCGCGGCCCGAACCGGTCGGCCGCCCAGCCACTGACCGGCACAAACAGCGCCACCGCCAGCAGGTACAGCGACACCACCAGGTTCATGCGCACGCTCGGCTCGCCGAAATCCTGGGCCATCTGCGGCAGCGCCGTGAGCACCGCCGTGGCGTCGATCAGTTCCATGAACAGCGCACAGCCGATGATCATCGGCACCCGGCGCGCGTACCCGGTGCCCACTTCGCCCACGGGGTGTGAAAGGTCGAGGGCTTTGTTCAAAACAGCCCCGAGGTCGGTGGCGGCGTGCCCTTGAGTTGCCAGGCGCCCACGGCCGCGGCCTTCCAGTGCCGGGGATTGTGGTTGGCCACGGTGCGCGCGTTGCGCCAGTGGCGGTCCAGGTTATGGGCGCGGCCGGTGGTGGACGCGCCACCCACGTCGAACACCAGCTCGGCGGCCTTGAGTGCCGATTCGGCGGCGATATATTGCGCCTGCGCCACATCCACCGCTGCCTGGTCGACGGCCACCGCCTCCAGATCGGCCGCCCAGGCGCGGTCGATGGAGTCGGCCGCATGCAGCACCACCGCTTCGGCGGTAAACGCCCGGGCCGAAACGTCGCCCACGCTCAGCTCCACATACGGGTCATCCACCGAGCGGGTGGCGCTGCTGTGCTTGATCGGCCGCGCATGGTCCTTGGCGAAGGTCACCGCATCATTCAGCGCATTGCGCGCAATACCGGCCTGCACCGCCGCGAGGAACACCTGCAGGAACGGCGTGACAATCGTGCGCTTGCCCTCCTCGACCGTGCGGGTGCGGATCTCGCTGGCCAACACCTGCACGTCATGCAGATGGGTGGTGCCGCTGGCGGTCAGGCGCTGGCCCATGGCGTCGAAATCATCCAGCAGCTCCAGGCCCTGGCGGTCCCGGGGCAGGATGAAGGAGACGGGCTGGTCATTTTCGTCCAGGGCCACCGCACTGACCCAATCGGCGTACAACGAACCGGTGCTGTAGTACTTGCTGCCGGACGCGCGGAAATGCTCGCCGTCACGCACGATACGCGCGCTGATGGAACCGTTGGCACCACCGACTTCCCAGCCGGCATTGCCGATCACGGCGCCTTGCCGATAGCGCTCGAACCAGCGCTCACGCTCCTCTTCCGCCCCCTCGGCGCGGGAGGCCAGCAAGCCTTCGACAAACCCGAAACCGGGGCGCAGGGCCTGGGCCACGTTGGAGTCGGCCGAGGCGATGCGAATCAGCAAGGCAATCACGTCCTTGACCGAACCACCGGCGCCGCCAAAACGCTTGGGAATCCGCACGGTAAACAGCCCCGCCTGGGCGATCTGCGCCACCGCCTCGTACGGCAGCTGGCGGTCGCGCTCGCGTTGCGCAGCGCCAGCAGCGATCTGCGGCAGGATGCGGTCGGCGCGGGCGTTCAGTTCGGCCACCGTCACAACCGGTGGCGTGGGTACAGCAGACAACTTGCTCATGGCACTTCCTTGATTCAGGTCTAGATGGCGATTTTCCACAGGCGCGATTCATCAAACAGCCAGCCGGGGTGTTCCGGCTCCAGGGCCGGCACGACCAACTGCGTGCCGCTGCCGGGCAGGCGCGGGACTGCGCCCAGCAGGCGTTGGGTGTATTCATGTTGGGGGGACTCAAACAACGTCTCGACGCTCGCACTTTCCACCACCTGGCCGTGGCGCATCACCAACACTTCATCGCTGACGTGGCGAATCACGCCGAGGTCGTGGGAAATAAAAAGGTAGGCCAGGCCCAGCGAGGCTTGCAGGTCGGCCAGCAGGTCCAGCACCTGGGCCTGCACCGACACATCCAGCGCCGACACCGGCTCGTCACAGATAATCACCTTGGGGTTGCTGGCAATCGCCCGGGCAATCGCCACGCGCTGACGCTGCCCGCCCGACAATTGCAGCGGCCGACGCTCGGCCAGTTGCGGCGCCAGGCGGACCTGGTCGAGCAACTGCGCCACTCGGGCGGCCTGTTGCTCGGCGTCGATGCCTGCGACGTCCAGCGCATCACTGAGGATCTGCCCGACCGTCCAGCGCGGGTCGAATGAACTCAGCGGGTCCTGATAGATCACGCTGATGTCGCGGCGATGCAAACGTCGGGTTTTCTCCTCGACCCGTTCGGCGCCTGCGGCTGCCCATGGCTGGTCAAGAAAACGCACCTCGCCGGCATCCGGTTGCAGCAGCCCGAGGGCGATGCGCGCCACCGTGGTTTTGCCCGAACCGGACTCACCGACGATGCCCAGGGTCCGGCCGGCGCGCAGCTCAAAGCTGACGCCGTCCACCACTTGGCGTGACTGTTGATCGGGGCCGACATACCGTTTGCCCAGGCCCGTGGCCTTGAGCAACACCGGCGAGTCCGCGCCCGGCCGCGGCTGAGCGACAGCATTGCTGCGCTCCGGCGACAGGCGTGTGCCCCGGGCATGCTCGGCGGGCACCGCATCCAGCAGCGAGCGCGTGTAGGCGTGGCGCGGGTTGAGCAGCAGCTGATCCATCGGGCCCTGCTCCACCACTTCACCGTGGCGCAAAACAAGTACCTCATCCGCCAGTTGCGCGACCACCGCCAGGTCATGGCTGATGATCAGCAGCGAATCGCCACGGGCCTTGATCTGCTGCAACACCTGCAGAATCTGCGCCTGCACCGTGGCATCCAGCGCGGTGGTGGGTTCATCGGCAATCACCAGGCCGGGGTTCAACGCCAGCGCGCTGGCAATCAGCGCACGCTGGCGCAGGCCGCCAGAGAGTTGATCGGGACGCTGGCGGGCACGCAGTTGCGGCTCGGGTACACCGACCAGGTCCAGCAGCTCGATGACCCGCTCGCCACGGCTGCGACGGTCGCCCCAGCGGTGGGTCTCCAGCACTTCGAGAATTTCCTTGCCCACCGGCCGCAACGGGTCGAGGGACACCAGAGCATCCTGCAATACGAAGCCGATGCCGTTGCCGCGCAAACGGCGCCAGCCGCGCTCCGACAGGCTGAGCAAATCCACTCCGTCGTAACTCAAGGTGCGCGCCGTGACCTTGGCGCCCGCACCCGCCAGGCCGATCAGGCTGCGGGCGGTGACGCTTTTGCCCGATCCGGACTCACCCACCAGCGCCAGGGTTTTGCCCGGCTCCAGGGTGAAAGACAGATTGCGTACCACCGACTGCCCGGCAAACTCGATGGACAGCGCTTCAACGATCAAGCGTTTCTGGTCGCTCATGAAAGACGGCCCTCCAGGCGTTGTTGCAGGTAACGGCCAGTGACCGTGGTCGACAGCGTGGTCAATACGATGAACAGGCCGGGGAAGAACGTCAGCCACCAGGCGTTGGCGATAAAGTCGCGGCCCATGGACAACATGGTCCCCCACTCCGGCGCCGGCGGACGTGCGCCCAGGCCGAGAAAGCTCAGGGCCGAGGCCCAGACAATCGCCTGGCCCACGCCCATGGTCAGGGTCACGATCAACGGGCGCATGGCGTTCGGCAGCAGCTGGCGCAGGATGATGCGCAGCGGCGGATGCCCGAGGGCCCGGGCGGCTTCGATGTAGCCCGCGTTGCGCACCGCCAGCACCTGGCCGCGAACCATCCGTGCGTAACCCGGTGCGCTGCCCAGCCCGGTGGCGACAATCAGCGGGCCAATGCCGCTGCCGAAGATCGCCACGAACAGCAGCGCCAGAATCAGGCTCGGGAACGCAAACAGCACTTCCAGCAACCAACCCACGCCACGGTCCACCCGCGCGCCGCCGAGCCCGCCCAGCAGGCCGAGCACGATGGCGATGCTCATGGCGATAGCGGTTGCAGCAAGCCCGATAAACAGCGACTGGCGCGTGCCGTAGATCACCCGGGAAAAGATATCCCGTCCCGACTGATCGGTGCCGAACCAGTGGGCCAGGCTCGGCGAATGAAATGCATCACGGGGCACGATGGCCAGCGGGTCGCTGTAGGCGAACAACTGCGGCACCAGCGCCGCGACAATCACCAGCAGCAGAAAGGTAATCGCCAACAGCGGGCCGGGCCGCAGCGTGCGGGTGGTGCGCTGAATCCGCAGCGCCGGCAGCGGTGCTTCGAGGGTCAGGCCGCTCATGCTGGAATCTCCTGTTGGCGAGGGTCGACCCACAGGTACAGCAGGTCGACCAGAATGTTGGCGAGCACATAACCGGCAGCGACCACCAGGCTGATGCCGATGGTCAGCGGCAGGTCCTGTGCCTGCACCGCCTGGTACAGCTGACGGCCAAGGCCCTTGCGGGAAAAGATCACTTCAATCACCACCGCGCCACTGATCAGCGCGCCGATGGCCCAGCCCGACAGCGAGATGCCCGGCAATACCGCGTGGCGCAGTGCGTGTTTGAAGCGCACGTTGAAGTCACTCAGGCCACGGGTTCGGGCGGTCAGGATGAAGGGTTGGTCGAGGGTCAAATCCAGGGATTCACGGGTGACCTGGGCGATAAACCCCGCCAGCGGAATCGCCAGGGCGAACGACGGCAATACCAGCGTGCGCCAGCCGTCACTGCCCGCCGGCGGGAACAGCCGCAGGCCGAACGCAAACACCGCCAGCAGCAGAATCCCCAACCAGAAATGCGGCAACGCGGCGGCCAGGGTTTCGGCCAACGAGGCCAGGCTGGCCACCCAGCGTCGGCGCCCGGCGGTCAGCACCGTCAGCGCCAGCACCAGCACCCAGGCCAACGCGAGCGACGTCAGGGTCAGCTCCAGGGTCGGCCAGGATTGCTCGGCGAGCACTCGGGTCACCGGCAGATGCTGGGAATAGGAAACCCCCAGGTCACCCTGCACCAGGCGCCCGAGGTACAGCGCGTATTGCACCGCCAGTGGCTTGTCGAGGCCGTACTCGCGGGTGGCTTCGGCGATGGTCTCGGCGGTGGGATTGCCGCTCGGGCCGCCGAGGATCGCCAGCACCGGATCACCGGGCATCAGGCGCAAGGCAAAGAAGGTCAGCGTGGCCACCGCCCAGAGCACAAGCACCCCGCCGGCAAGGCGCCACAGCGCACGTTTGCCGAGCCGGGCCAGGCGCTCGCGCCGTGGGTTGGCAAGTGATGGACTGCTCATTTGTTCACCCATGCGTCATAGAGATAGGTCACCGCCAGCGACGGCTCCAGCCGCACGCCCTGGGTGGTCTTGTAGATACCCAGCCGCGTGCTTTGCGGGTAGGTGGTCAATTGCAGGTACTGGCTGGAAGCGATTTTCTGCGCCTGGTAATACAGGGCCCGGCGCTGCCCGCTGTCCTGGGTGGTGAGGGCCTGCTGGATCAGCGTGTCGAAAGCCGGGTCACTGAAGCCTGCGGTGTTCTGGTGATAACCCCCTACGCCTGCGGGGCGAATGAACTCGCTGCCAAAGATGATCCGCAGCACGTCGGCGGTGTTGGTGTTCCAGTAGCCGAGGCGAATGTCGTAGTCCCAGTCGGCCTGGCGCTTGGTGGCCTGCACGTCACTCATCTGGTCGACGATCAGCTCGAAGCCGGCCTGCCGGGTGGTGGCCTGTACCTGCTCCCACAGGGTGTATTCCGACGGTGGCGTGCGGTTGCCCATCACCACATGGACTTGCAGGCGCTTGCCGTCCTTGGTGCGGTAGCCCTCGCTGTCGCGTTGGGTCCAGCCGGCCTGGTCGAGCAATTGCGCGGCCCGGGCCGGGTCGTAATCCTGGGCGTGCTGGAACTCCGGGTTGTAGAAGCGCGTGGCCGGGCTCAACGGGCCGCCGGCGCGGGGGAATTCGTTGAAGTACACACTCTTCAACGCACCCTCGATGTCGGAGCTGCGCACAAAGGCTTCGCGCACCCGCAAGTCATCGAACGGCGCACGGGTAATGTTCAGGGTGCCGTTGGTGGGGTTGCCGGGGCGCTGGGCGATCACCAGGGTCAGGTCCGGATTGCGCCGGGCGGCCTCGTGGGATTCGGGCGGTAACGCTTCGATCACATCGACCTCACCGGCCTGCAACGAGGCGAAGCGCACCGAAGGTTCCTGGATGAACTTCCAGACGATCCGGTCGAGCCAGGCCGGGCCCTGGTGTTTGGCGGTGGGCGGCGCCCAGTTGTAGTCGGGGTTGCGCACCAGCTCGACCTGGCTCTGGCGGTCCCAGCGCACGACCTTGAACGGGCCGCTACCGACCGGGCTTTCGCAGTTCACGTCGCGGGAGCGCAGCAGTGCGGTGGGCGACTCGATGCCCAGGAAGCCTTGGGCCAACACTTCCAGAAACGCCGCGTAAGGCGTGGCCAGGTGCACCACGGCGGTGTATTCGTCGAGCACGTCGGTGCTGCGGTATTGGCGGATGTAGCCGCCTGCGGTGCTCGACTGGGTCTTGGGGTTGGCCATGTGGTCGAGGTTGGCCTTGACCGCGGCGGCGTTGAACGGGGTGCCGTCGGTGAAGTGCACGTCGTTGCGCAGATGGAAGGTGTAGGTCAGGCCGTCCGGGGACACTTCCCAGGTCTTGGCGAGCCATGGGCCGATGCGGCCGTCGGCGTCCATCGAGACCAGGGAGTCCAGGTATTGTTGGGCGACGAACACCTGGGGCATGTCGCCGGCCACGTGGGGGTCGAGGCAGGTGGGTTCGCGGTCGGTGGCGTAGACCAGGGTGCCGCCTTTTACCGGTTGGTCACTGCGGGTGACGGTCGAGCCGCTTTGGCCGCAGCCCAGGAGCAGGCCGCAGAGTGTGGCGGTGCCCAGAAGGAGCAGCGGGCTGGATCGTCGCGGGTAAGGGGCGGGTTCTTGCATGATGAGTGAGGCCTGAAGTCCGGGGATTGGGTCATTGCACAAGGCATGCCGGGTTTCAGGGGCCGTAAATACGGGACATTGGGCGGGCGGGAGATTGGGGAAAACGACAATGTGTGTGGGAAGTGTTGGTCAGGCAACAGCTTGGGAATGAGGTGGACCGAGTACATATCCGTTGCTGCGGTAACGGCGGCTATGGGTTCCGCTCTTACAGCGGCTCACTTTTGAAAAGCGCAAAAGTAAGCAAAACGCTCTTGCCCCACCACTCGGCACCTCGCCTAGGCTCGGTGTGCCCTCTCTCCGGTACTACTGCGCGGGCCGCCGCGACGGGGCGTCCCTGCCCCGTCGCGGCTAAACCGGCGTCCTGCCGGTTTACCCGCTCCGTACTACCTGCGTTCGGCCAGCGTGGTTTAACGGGGCGCCTAAG
>NZ_JARIXR010000052.1:0-29611 GCF_029269205.1 Pseudomonas sp. 1912-s
TGATACCGAACCGTCGACACAGTTCTCGTTTATTGCTGCCGGGCTGCCGGGCAAAGGCAACGAACTCTTTTTTCAGGCTCATGGCGTCTCTCGTATTCCAGGGCATGATGGTTTTCCGGCGAAGTTAGCTCGCCGAAAAGTGTCCACCATGTCCCCGCACACCCGTCAACCATGTGTCCGGTCCGTACAAAAAGCCCAAAAGTAACCAAAAGGCTCTTGCCCCACCACTCGGCACCTCGCTAATGCTCGGTGTGCCCTCACTCCGGCAGCACGAAGCGGGCCGCCGCGACGGGGCGTCCCTGCCCCGTCGCGGCTAAACCGGCGTCCTGCCGGTTTACCCGCTCCGTACTACCTGCGTTCGGCCAGCGTGGTTTAACGGGGCGCCTAAGATCAAGATCAAAAGCAGATCAACAGCACAGCGGCCCACAGGCCGGCTTGAGTGGTGTGAAGCAAAGGCAAAATCAAAATCTACAGCGGGCACGGTCAAATGTGGGAGCTGGCTTGCCTGCGATGGCATCGCCTCGGTGCACCTGAGAGACCGAGTTGTCTGCATCGCAGGCAAGCCAGCTCCCACAGAAAAGCAGCTCTGCTTTCGCTTTGGCTTTTGCTGTGGCTTCTACCACTCAAGCCGGCCTGTAGGCCGCTGTGCTCTTGCTTTTGATCTTGATCTGACTGCCCCAATAAGCCCGAGGCCGAACGCAGGGATTGAGGAGCGGGTAAACCGGCAGGACGCCGGTTTAGCCGCGACGGGCCAGGGACGGGCCGTCGCGGCGGCCCGCGGAGCAATGCCGGAGTGAGGGAACACCGAGCCTAGGCGAGGTGCCGACAGGCGGGGCAGAGCCCTTTGCTTACTTTGGGGCTTTTCCAAAGTGAGTCGCTGTAAGAGCGAAACCATAAGCGGCCGTTACCGCAGCAACGGATATACACCCGATCAATGCGCAATACACACCGACTTCAGCTCGGTATAAGCCTCAATCACCGCCCGCCCAAACTCCCTCCCCATCCCCGACTGCTTCACCCCGCCAAACGGCATCGCCGGGTCCAGCAGCACATGCGCATTCACCCAAACCGTCCCCGCCTCGATCCGCGGCACCAGGTTCATCGCCTTACCCAGATCATTGGTCCAAAGACTCGCCGCCAACCCATAACGATTGTCGTTGGCCAAAGCAATCACCGCATCCTCATCATCAAACGCCATCACCCCCAACACCGGCCCAAACACCTCCTCCCGGGCCACCGCCATCCCATGATCGATATCCGCCAAAATCGTCGGCCGCACATAAAACCCCTCACCCGCGACCTCATCCCCACCGATCACCACCCGCGCCCCCTCAGCCCGAGCCTGCTCGATATGGCGCAGTACACCCTGCTGCTGCTTGCGCGACACCAACGGATTAATCGCCGCCTCACCATCCATCCCGGCCCCCAACGGCATCGCCGACACCGCCGCCGCCAACCCCTCGACAAACCGGTCATACACCGAACGATGCACATAGAAGCGCGAAGCCGCCGCACACACCTGCCCGTTGTTCAGCAACCCACCCAGGATCGCCCCCTGGATCGCCTTATCAATGTCCGCATCCGCCAACACAATCATCGGATTCTTGCCCCCCAATTCCAGGGCAAACCGCGTCATGTTTTCCATGCACGCCACACCCACGCTCTTGCCCACCGCAGTCGAGCCGGTAAACGACACCTTGCTCACCAGCGGATGTGCCGTCAGCACCCCACCCACCGAAGCGCCACCACCGGTGACCACGTTGAACACCCCCGCCGGAATCCCCGCTTCCAGCGCCAGCTCAGCCAGGCGCATGGCCGTCAGCGGCGTTTCCATCGCCGGCTTGATGATTACGGTGCACCCGGTGGCCAGGGCCGGCATCAACTTCCAGGCCGCAATCAGCAGCGGGAAATTCCACGGCACGATGCCCACCACCACGCCCACCGGCTCGCGCTTGGTAAACGCAGTGAACCTGGCCCCCGGCGGCAACGGGATCGACACGTCAAAGGTCTGCCCTTCGATCTTGGTGGCCCAACCCGCCATGTAGCGCATGAACTCCACGGTGGCGTTCAAGTCCAGCCCCCGCGCCAGGTTGATCGACTTGCCCTGGCTCAAGGTTTCCAGCTGCGCCAGCTCTTCGGCATGGGCCTCTACCAACGCGGTGAAGTTGAGCAGGATCCGTTCGCGGTCAGCCGGGCGCAAACCCGACCACACGCGGGATTTGAACGCCGCATGGGATGACTGCACCGCCTGCTCCACCACGTGCAGCGGCGCGTCCAGGGTTTCGCACAGGGTTTGCCCGGTGGCCGGGTTGACCACCTTGATGTGCTCGCCTTCGGCAAACACCCACTGGCCATCGATAAAGCAGCCATGACGACGGTCGAGGAATGCAGCCACCTGCGGCAGGATTTCAACGTTGCTCATGATTCACCTGTATTCACTGTTGTTCTTTGAGAAAGCAGGCGACCGCTTGGCGATCGTCGGCCGAAGCCAGGCCCATGTAGGGCATGTAGGTGCCGGGCACAAACGCCTGGGGTTGGGTGATGAATTGCGCGATGGTCTCGGCTTGCCACTCGACGTTTTTGTCACGCATCGCCTGGGAATAGCTGAAGCCTGCCAGGGAGCCGGATTTGCGCCCGTACACGCCGGCCAGGTTCGGCCCCATCATCGTCGCGCCGCCCTGGGTGACCGCGTGGCACACGCTGCATTCGTTGGCGAACACCTGGGCCCCACGGCTCTGGTCAGGGGCGCATTCAGCGGCGAAGGCGTTGTGGGCGAGGACCAGCGACAACACGCCGGCCAGGGACAATCTGTATGCAGTGAACATAGAAAAGCGACCTTGGAAACCATCGAAGTTGCCGACGATTGTCAGGGCTCAAGGTCGCTCGGGTTTTGCCCTGCGTGCCAGTTGTGTTGGCGGGGCTGCCAAACCATGGATTCTGGCAAGCACAGTCAAGTCTTTGGCAACCAGACAAAAGGCACGTCACTTCGCCAGCATTAGTATCGCGGCAGACCCCAACCCTGTGGTCATGAACAAGAATGGATGCCACACCATGCTCAAGTCCCCCTTGCTTCGTCTCTCGACCCTCGCGCTGATGATCGGCGCCAACCCGGCCGGCGCTTATGAGCTGTACGCCGATGACAGCAGTCATCTGAACGCCACGCTGGAAGCGGTATTCGGTGCCTTCCACAGCCAGCAGAACTACGCCCCCTCCGGCCGCCTGGCCAAAGGTTCCTCGTCCTGGCGCGAGGGCTACGTCAAGTACGGCCTGAGCTTCGACAAGAGCTTCAGCGGCGCCGGCACCACCTACGGCGCGGCCAACCTGCTGAGCTCCGGCACCTGGGGCGACGGCGACGCTGCCGGCTTCAGCGACGGTTCGGAGCGCACCACCAAATTCGAAGACGCCTACCTCGGCTGGCGCTCGGGCAAGCTGTTTGAGGCCCTGGGCGAGAACGGCGTGGACCTGTCCTTCGGCCGCCAGAACATCGTGGTCGGCGACGGCTTCCTGATCGACGGCGACGCCTTGAACTTCGGCAAGGGCGTGGCCGATGGCGATCTCAATCGCGGCGGCGGTTACTACATCGCTGCCCGCAAAGCCTTCGACGAGACCGCCGTGTTGCGCCTCGGCGGCAAGGAAGGCTGGCGCAGCGACCTGATGTGGCTCAAGTCCGATAATCGCGCCCAGGCCAAGACCGAAATGTACGTCGCCACCCTCGAACACGTGGCCACCGAAGGCACCGTGGGGCTGACCTACATCGACACCACCGATGTCGACAAGCAGTACGCCTCCCCCACCCAGCTGGAGCGTGACGGCATGAAGACCTACAGCCTGCGGGCCACGGGCAATGCCGGGGTGACCAACCTGTTCCTGTCCGGCGAGTACGCCTGGCAGGACAAACCTCACACCGGCAACGAAGACGCCTGGTACCTGGAAGCCGGCTGGACCTTTGCCGACGTGACCTGGACGCCGTATGTGAGCTACCGCTACAGCCGTTTCTCGGAAGGTTTCGACCCACTGTTCTACGGGTTCAGCCGTGGTTATGGCACCTGGTTCCAGGGTGAAGTGGCGGGCAACTACGCCGGGCCGTTCAACAACAATTCACGCATCCAGAACGTCACGTTCAAGGTCTCGCCCCTGGAAAACCTCAGCGTCGGCGCGGTGCTGTTCGACTTCAAGACCATCGACCGCAACCTCGGCAACAACGACGGCCACGAGCTGGACCTGTATGCCGAATGGCACGTCAACGAACACCTGACGGTGATGCCGCTGATTGGCCTGTACCAGCCGGACAAGAGCGCCGACCAGGGCGGCACGCAGCTGGGCAACCACGATAAAAACCTCTACAGCCAAGTGGTGTTCGCCACTAACTTCTAAGCCCGGCCGGGGCGGTGGCGCCGCCATCGCCCCGCCTGGCCAAGGCCTTCGCCATGCACAAGAAATTCCTCACGATCCAGAGCAAGATCGCCCTGCTCGCCGGCCTCTGCCTGTTGTTGGTAGTCGGCCTGCTGATGAGCCTGTCGCTGTACCAGACACACCAGAGCAGCCAGCACGTGGCCCAGGCCAGCAGCGAGATGCTCGCCGTGGCCGCCAGGGAACACATGCAGGCCCTGGGGCAAGTGCAAGCCATGCAGGTGCAACGCACCTTCATGCAAACCCACGAATACGGCCAGGGCTTGTCACGCTATGTGCGGTACCTGCGGCAACTGCAACAGCAAGGCAAGCTGACCCGCCCGCAACTGCGCCAGGAGCTGAATACCCAACTGCACCAGGCCCTGATCGACAAGCCCGACCTGCTCGGGATTTATGTCATTTTTGAAGCCAATGCCCTGGACGGCGACGATGCACAGTTCATCGACCAGGCCGCCGTGGGCAGTAACGAAGCCGGGCGTTTCGCCCAGTACTGGGTACAGGCCACACCGGGCGAGCTGACGGCGGTGGTCGGCGACGAAGCGCTGTTGGCCAATACTTCCCCCGGGCCCAGCGGCGCGCCGTACAACGCCTTCTACACCTGCGCCCGCGACACCGCCAAAGCCTGTGTGCTGGAGCCGTATTTCGACGAGGCGTCCGGCAGCCGCAAGTTGGTGACCAGCATTGCGTTCCCGCTGATGGAACACGGCAAGGTGATTGCGGTGGTCGGGCTGGACATCAACCTGGCGGCCTTGCAGCAGGCCAGCCAAACCAGCGCCGGGCAACTGTTCGACGGCCACGGGCAAGTCAGCATCGTCAGCCCCACGGGGGTTATTTCCGCCTACAGCGAGGATGCCAGCCACCTGGGGCAGCCGATCAGCACCGTGATGCCGGACGGTCCTCAAATACTCGACGCGCTGCGGCAAGGGCAGCCACACACCTTTATCGATCAACAACAGATCAAACTGCTTGAGCCACTGGCACCGATCGCCGGTGCTGCGCCGTGGGGCGTGCTGGTGGGCGTGCCGCAGTCGGTGCTGTTGGCACCGGTCACCGCGCTGCAACAGCAACTGGACGCCCAAGGGGTAAAAAGCACCGCCCTGGAACTGCTGCTGGGCGGCGGCTCGGCCCTGCTCGGCTTGTTGTTGATCTGGTACGCGGCCTTGCGCATTACCCGCCCGCTGCAAACCCTGACGCGGGTGATGGAAGATATTTCCCGGGGCGAAGGCGACCTGACGCGGCGGCTGGAGGTGCAGTCCCGGGATGAGATCGGCCAACTCGCCAGTGCGTTCAACCGCTTTGTCGAACGTATCCACCAGTCGATCCGCGAAGTGTCGTCGGCAGGGCTTGGGGTCAACCAGGTGGTCAAGCGCGTGTTGTTAGCGTCGAACTCCTCGCTGAACAACTTCGACGAACAGGCCACCCGCACCAACAGCGTCGCGGCGGCAATCAATGAGCTGGGCGCCGCCGCCCAGGAAATCGCCCGCAATGCTTCCGACGCCTCGCAACAAGCCTCCGGCGCCCGACACCAGGCCGAGGACGGGCGCCAGGTGGTGGAGCGCACGATTGCGGTGATGAATGAACTGTCGGGCAAGATCAGTGCCTCGTGCGTGCATATCGATGCGCTGAATCACAAGACGGTGAACATCGGGCAGATCCTCGAAGTGATCAAGGGTATCTCCCAACAGACCAACTTGCTGGCGCTGAACGCCGCCATTGAAGCCGCCCGGGCCGGTGAAGCCGGACGCGGGTTTGCGGTGGTGGCCGATGAGGTGCGCAGCCTGGCCTATCGCACCCAGGAATCGGCGCTGGAGATTCAGCAGATGATCGAAGAACTGCAAGTGGGCGCCCGGGAATCCGTCAGCACCATGACCGAGAGCCAACAGCACAGCGAGGAAAGCGTCAGCATTGCCAACCTGGCGGGCACGCGGCTGGCCAGTGTGACGTTGCGCATTGGCGAGATTGATAACGTCAACCAGTCGGTGGCGGCGGCGACCGAGGAGCAGACGTCGGTGGTGGAAGCGTTGAATGTGGACATTACCGAAATCAATATGCTGAACCAGGCCGGGGTGGAAAACCTGCAGTCGACGCTGCAGGCCTGTACCGAGCTTGAGCGTGAGGCGCAACGATTGAATCAACTGGTGGGCAGTTTCCGCATCTGACCCTGATCGTTCCCACGCAGAGCGTGGGAACGATCGAGTTGTCCTTCAGCAATGGGCGCCAGCATGTTCAATCCGGTGAAACAGCCGATTGAAGTACACCAGGCTGTCGCCCTGCCCCCGCACCCCGACCCGCGACAACTCCACGAACATCACCGAATGCGAGCCCACTTCCTTGCATTCACTGATCCGCCCTTCCAGTTGCACCAGCGCATCCCGCAGCACCGGCACGCCTGCCTCGCCGCCGTCCCACAGGTCCCAGGCAAACCGTTCCGCCATGGGCACCTGGGTCATCCCGGCAAAATGCCGCGCCAGCTCTTCCTGCTCGCCGCACAGCACGTTCACGCACAACTGCCCATTGGTGCGGAACACATCATGGGTCGCGCTGCCTCGGTTCACGCACACCAGCACCGTGGGCGGCGAATCCGTCACCGAACACACGGCACTCGCCGTGATCCCGCAACGCCCGCCCGGGCCGTTGGTGGTGATGATGTTCACCGCGGCCGGCAGTTGCGCCATGGCGTTGCGAAAGTCGATTTGCTGCTGGCTCAGGTCGGCCATGTCGGTGCCCCTTTACGGTCCGTGGGTGATGCAACCAGACTAAGGCGCCCCGTGGGGCGCGACCATTCAGACGATCCCCATGCCGACTAGGTGGTTTCTTTATCGTCAGGGCCGTTCACACTGGGTATTCTGCCTGCAAGGCTCCCTGGATGAGCCAATGTCCGCCGCTGCGTGCCTGCGTGCGAAAACAATAATTAGAAATTCTCATGGCAGTCCCTGATGGAAAATCGCACACCGATCGTTTACATCGTTGATGACGACAAAGACCTGCGTACCTCACTGGCCTGGCTGCTGGAGTCAGTCAGCGTAAAGGCGCAATGCTTCGCCGGGGCCGAAGAGTTCCTCGAACACTACGACCCGCGCCAACCCGCGTGCCTGGTGCTGGATGTGCGCATGCCGCAGACCAGCGGCTTCCAGTTGCAGGAGATCCTCAACCGGCGCGGCAGCACCCTGCCGACTATCTTCGTGTCGGCCCACGGCGACATCCCGATGTCGGTCACCGCGATGAAAAACGGCGCGCTGGACTTCGTCGAGAAGCCCTATAACCCGCAACAGATGATCGACCGCATCCAGGCCGCGCTGAAGACCGCCGTACAGGCCCAGGCCGACCAGGAACAGCGCGAGCACCTGCAAGGCAAGCTGGCGTTGCTGACGAGTCGGGAGCGGGAAGTGTTGATGCTGGTGGTGGATGGCAAGGCGAGCAAAGTGATTGCCCGCGAGCTGAACATCAGCGTGAAGACCGTTGACGTGCACCGCACCAAGATCAAGGAAAAGATGGGCGTGACCAGCATTGCCATGCTGGTCCGTGAGGTGTTGTATCCGTAGGGCGCGATGATTGAATGTGGGAGCTGTCGAGCCTTGGAGAGGCTGCGAAGGGATCGCTGCGGTGTGCCTGTCAGACCGAGTGGCCTGCATCGCGGGCAAGCCCGGCTCCCACAGGAAAATGCATTCCAGGTCCGGGAGCGGCACGCATCAATGATGGCTATAGCGCTTGCGGTACTCCCCCGGCGACACGCCGAAGCGCGACTTGAACGCCGATGAGAAGTAGCTGGAATCGGAGAAGCCCCAGGCATAACACAGCGCCGAGAGCTTCTGCTCCGCCGGCGAATGGCGCAGGGTTTCGGCGCAGAAATCCAGGCGCCGGTGCTTGATGTATTGCGCCACCACCAGCCCGCGCTTGGAGAACATCCGGTACAACCCGCGCACCGACACCCCAACTTCCCGGGCGATCAGCTCGGGGCAGAGTTCTTCGGCACCGATGTGCGCGTCGATGTAGGCGATGGTTTTGCGAAACTGCCGTTCCTGGGTGTCCACGCCGTTGTCCCGGGCGCTGATCCCCGGCAGCAACAGGCTCACCAGCGCGTCCAGCACCGCTTCGCTTTCCTGCATGCCCAGGTCGTTTTGCTGGCGGGCGTCGAGCACCATCTGGCGGGCCATTACCGCCAACGGCGTGTGGGCCGAGATCCGCGTCGCGCAGTTGACGGCGTTGAAGTGCGAACCACGCTCCACCACCTGGCGCGGCAGGATCAGCGACAGTTGCCGGGCGTTGTCGTGGTAGGTCATGTCGCTGGGGCGGCAGGCGTCGATCAGGGCGATGTCGCCACAGCCCAGTTGCGCCCGGTTGTCACCCTGCTCCAGTTGCGCGCTGCCCTGCAACTGGAACACCGCGTAGTAGTGCCCCTCGTTGCCGGTGCTGACTTCCTTGCTGCTGCGATACAGGTGCACATGGGCCATGTCGACCACACTGAGCTTGATCGCGCCGCTGCGGAACTCGCTCAATTCGCCATAGAAGTCCGTGCCCAGGGCACGGGCATCGAAGCGTCCACAGGCCTGATTGACCTGATGTAACCAACGCTCGAACGATTCGTTACGTTGCACCGTTGAACTCATCATGACCGCAAGGCCTCACGTTTTTTATTTTTTTGGTCCAAGCAATCTTACTGGCACTGCCGATCAAATATCCAATACCAGACGAGCGGAAACCGCCCGGGAAACACACGCGCAAATCTGCCGGTTGGCGGCCTTTTCCTTGGTCGACAGGCAGTGGTCACGATGCTCGGGCACGCCCTCCAGCACCTCGACAATGCAGGTGCCGCAGATGCCTTCGCGGCACTCGGTGTCGATGTCGCAACCGTGGGCCTGCAGCACGTCCACCAGGCTGGTATTTGGCGGAATCTGTAGCACCACGCCGGAGCTGGCCAGCTGTACTTCAAAACCACCACTGGGCCCGGCGTTCGCCGCCGGGTCGGCCTGGAAGTGCTCCAGGTGAATCGCCTCCCCGGGACGGCTGCGCGCGGCGACTTCCACTACCTTGTTCATGAACGGCGCCGGGCCGCAGGTGTAGACGTGGGCCGCATCACCGGCCTGTTCCAGACAGCCGCTCAAGGCCGCATCCAGTGCGCCCGGTTCGACGCCATAGTGAAACTGCACATGCTCGCCGAACGTATCGGCCAGCAGTTGGGTAAACGCCGCGTACTGCGCCGAACGTGCAAAATAGTGCAGGCGCCACGGCTGGCCACTGTCGGCCAGTCGATAAGCCATGCTCAACAGCGGCGTCACCCCGATACCGGCGGCAAACAACGCATGGGCCGGCGCTTCGGGGTCGAGGCGGAACAGGTTGCGCGGCGCGCCCATCTCCAGCTCCATGCCCTCTTGCACTTGCTCGTGCAGGGCCAGGGAGCCGCCCCGGGATTGCGCTTCCTTCTTCACTGCCACCAGGTACGCGCGGCCATCGTGGGGCGGGCTGCACAGGGAATATTGGCGGGTGACGCCGGTGGGCCCGGTGAGGTCCACATGAGCCCCCGGTTCATAACTGTCGAGGGGCTGGCCGTCACTGCGCACGAGGCGAAAGGAACGGATATCCAGCGCTTCGTCGACGATGCGTTCGATCTTCACCTTCATCATTGCAGCACCTGAATACAGTTGTTTCGGTTGAACGCTATTCCTGTGGCGAGGGAGCTTGCTCCCGTTGGCCTGCGCAGCAGGCCCACTCTCTTGGGGGCGCTTCGCACCCCAACGGGGGGCAAGCCCCCTCACCACAGGGGTGACTAGCGCATGAACAGGCCGCCGTTGATGTCCCAGCACGCACCCGTGACCGAAGCGGCATGGTCGGCAATCAACAGCAGCACGGTGTCGGCGATGGTGTGCGGGTCGCCAAGGGTGCCCGTGGGGATGATCTTGAGGATCTGCTCCAGGCGCTCCGGGGCCACGGTTTCGTGCACCACTGGCAAGTCCAGCGGGCCTGGCGAGATGCTGTTGACCGTCACACCCCGAGGCGCCAGTTCACGGGCAAAGACCTTGGTCAGCGTCGCCACGCCGCCCTTGGCCGCGGCGTAATGCGCGCCGGTGGCGGTGCCGCCGTTCTGGCCGGCCAGGGAGGCGATGTTGACGATGCGCCCAAACCCCCGCTCGGCGAAGTGCGCGCCGAACACCTGGCAGGCCACGAACGTGCCCCGCAGGTTGATCGCCATCGACTCGTCGAACTCCTCGGGCGTGATGTCCATCAGCGCCGCGACTTTCGACACCCCGGCGTTGTTCACCAGGATATCGGTGCCGCCCCAGCGCTCCGACAGCAGATCCCGGGCGCGGATAAAATCGGTTTTGCTGCGCACATCCAGCTCGATGGCGACGGCCGTTTCGCCGCTGTAGTCGAGTTCAGAAGCCAGCCGCTGCACGCCGTCCAGGCGCACATCTGCCAGGCCCACGCGGTAGCCGGCGGCGTGCAGGCGCCGGGCGATGCATTCGCCGAGGCCACGGGAGGCGCCGGTTACAAGCGCGATTCGGTTCATCAGGATGTCCTCATTTCAAATGTGGGAGCGGGCTTGCTGTGGTGAGGGGGCTTGTCCCCCATCGGGTTCACCACAGATTGATGGGGCTGCTTCGCAGCCCAGCGCGGGGCAAGCCCGCTCACCACAGTAAGCCCGCTCACCACAACAAGCCCGCTCAACACAGCAAGCCCGCTCCCACATTGGTTTTGTGTCGTTGTTTGGATCTTGCTTACAACAGAAAGCCGAGTGCACTCAGGCTGTCGGTGGAGTTGATCAGCCGCACCACCTTGCGCTCCAGGGTCGCCGTGCCGGCGCTGAAGCGAATGCGGTAATTCAGGTCGGCCACGAACGGCGTGTGCACCCCGCGCTTGTAGGCATAGAGCAACTGCGCGCAGTTGACCTCCACCACCTCTCCCGCCGCTTCCACCAGCGTGAATCGCGACACGCTGCGCACGGTTTTCGCCGCATCCACCGCCGACGGCGAATACCCCGCCGTCAGCCGTTCAATCCGCAAATCACGCAGGCGCGCGTCGTCGTAGGCGTAGTTGAGGCTGGCTTCAAAATCGTCGGTGTCCGGGTCGATCGGCACGACATAGCGCCCGCTCTCGCTCCACAACGCCGCCCATTGCACATAGTCCTTGTGGTCCAGCAGTTCGGCTTCACGCCAGATGAATTCGATGGCCTGGGCCAGCGGTGCAGTAAAACCAGTCAGCGTGTTCATTGGCTCATCATCCTTTTCCACATGTCATAGGCCCCGCGCATGCCGCCTTCATCGGTGGCGTGGGAGACCTTGTCGCCGTTGTCGGCCAGCACTTCGCGGTTCAGGCCGCGGTTGACCAGGATCGGCGCGTCCACGCCGGCATACGAACCGCGTTGCACCCGGTCCCAGGCCTCGGCGTCATCGGGGCTGCCAAAGCCGAACGGGCCCTGGAAGTGTTCGTGGATGCGCAGGCGCTCACGGTTGGCAATCTGCGGGCCGCCGTCCATGCCGAGGGCAACGTGGCGGATTTCGGTCTCGGTGACCGACACCGGCCGCAGCACCCGGAAGAACGACATCGACATGGCGACGTTGGGAAACAGGTTGAGGTTGAACCCGGCGCCATGCAGTGAACGCACGATGCGCCGCACCTGGGCCGGCTCCATGGTTTTCGACAGTTCTTCGGTGACGTGGGCGAAGCGCTCCTGCAACTGCTCGGTACCGTCGTCGTGGTCCAGATCGACATGCTCGGGCACCATCACCATCACGCTGTGGCCATTGCCCAGGGAATGGGTGACGGCTTGCTCGTCGGTCATGAACGAAAGCATTTCCGAAGTTTCGGCATCCACCGACGACATGAACGACTTGTGCACGATGGGGAAGTGATAGCCGTCGGTGGTGTTTTCCAGCTGGATCTTCCAGTTGCCCTTGAAGCTGAATTTGTGTTCGCCCTGGGTCTTGATCGGGTAGCCGGCGCCCTGCTTCATGAACAGGTCCATCCAGTGTTTGGCGCCGCCGAGGAAGTCGGCCAATGGCTCGATGTCGTCGTTGTAGCTGGCAAATACCATCCCGGCGTAGCTGTCGACCCGCAGGCTGGTCAGGGGCAACTCGGATTTCTCCAGGATGCCTTCGTAGCCATCCGGGTACGGCAGCGCTCGCAGCTTGCCGTCCAGGCCATAGGACCAGCTGTGATACGGGCAGGTGAAGCCGGTGGCGTTGCCCTTGTGCTTTTCGCAGACCGTGGCGCCACGGTGGCGGCAACGGTTCTCCAGCACGTTGATCGCGCCTTTCTTGTCGCGCACCACGATCACCGGGCGGCGGCCGATGGTGGCGGTCTTGAAGTCGCCGCTGTTGCGCACTTCGCTTTCATGGGCGACCCAGACCCAGGTGCGGTAGAAGATCTTTTCCAGTTCGGCTTCGAACAGCGCCGGGTCGTTGTACAGCGAGACATCGACGCGGTCGTGCCTGACCAGTTCGTCGAGGCTCTTGGATTTGGCAATCAGCCGGTATTCATGGGTACTCATGGAGCCCTCCTCAAGGCGTTGTTCTTATTGGTGAGCCGTGATGCTCTGCTGCAGTTGTGCGCCGAGGGCACACACCCATTCGTCCTGGCCCTTGCGGCCGACAATCTGCAGGCCGACCTTCAGCCCGCTGTCGACCAGGGTGACCGGCACCGTCAGCGCCGGGTGGCCGCTGAGGTTGAAGGGCCGCACCAGTGGCGTCATGCCGGCCACGGCCTGGCTGCCGTTGCGGGCTTCGGCCAGGGTCGGTGGCAGGTCTGGCAGGGTCGGCAACAGCAACACGGAAAACGTTTCGAGCGCGGCATCCACCTGGTGACTGAAACGGGTACGTACGGCTTCGGCCTGGGCCAAATCAGCGGCGCTGGTGCGGCTGGCGGCGAGCAGGCGTTGTTCGACGTCGGCACCGATCAGGCCCTTGCCGGTGAGGTGACCGAAGGCCGCCCAGTTTTCGACATTGATCACCGTCAGGCCGGCGCCGAACGCCGCATCGAAATCGTCCAAGTGCAGGCGCTGTTGACGCCAGCCCGCAGCGTCGACGGCGGCCATCAGGCTCGCCTTCAGCCATGGCTCACAGGCCACATCCAGAAAGCCCACATGAGCACTGCCAGTCGGTGCAGCCTGCGGCTCGAAGCCCGGGCAAATCACCTGCATCGCTTCAATCAGGTCCTGCATGTTCGCGGCAAACGGCCCAACACAGTCGAGGCTGGACATTGCCGGTTGGGCGCCCACCCGGCTGACTCGCCCGTAAGTTGGTTTCAACCCGGCAATCCCGCAGCACGCCGCCGGCACCCGCACTGAGCCGCCGGTGTCGGTGCCGATGGCGATATCCGCCAGGCCAGCCGCAACCGCCGCCGCCGAACCGCTGGACGAACCGCCCGGCACCCGGTCAGGCGCCTGGGGATTGATCGGCGTACCACTCCAGTCGTTGATACCGGTGACGCCAAATGCCAGTTCATGCAGGTTGGTCTTGCCGACGATCTGCCATCCGGCGTCGAGCGCCAACTGCACCACATCCGCATGCCGGGTCGCGGGCGATGCGTCGGCAAAGGCGCGACTGCCGGAACGGGTCGGGTGCCCGGCGATGTCGATGGAATCCTTGATGGCCACGCGTTTACCGCTGCCACCGAGTAAAAATTCGCTGATGAAGGTACTCATGGGTTCACCCCCAAAACGGTATTGAACAGGCGCTGCGTACGGAAATGCGCGATCAGCCAGGTGCCGTCCACACGACGAAAATCGATGTTCAGCCGCGTGCCGAACAACTCGCTGCGCTGGTCGGCGTAGGTGGAAATCTGCTGCATGATCCACTGACCCGCAGCTGTGCTGCCGTCCACCTGGATCGACTCGCTGGTGAGGTAATGCAGGTTCAGCGCGAAGTGCTCGGACGGCGGCAGGTAGCTGCCGACAAACGCTGCCACCGCGTCACGCCCCCGGTGCTGGCCGAAGGTTTGCGCAGTTGCTGTGCCAATGCCTTCCCAGACCGCATCCACGGTGAACAACCCGGCCAACTCGCGGACGTTCATCGCCGCCCGGGGCACGTCGCACAGGTCCATGTAGCGCGCCATCAAGCGCCGGACCTGGCTCTCCCCTTCAAGGGTCTCAAGACGCTGCAACAGGTCCATGGCTCACACCCTGGCCGCGTCGGGGATGGTCAGCGGGCGGCCGATACGCGCTTCGATCCTGGCGTAACGCCACAGGCTGTATTCACCCACCGGCGTGGTGCGAAACAGGTTGCAGGCGTCAATCACCGACTGGTGGCAATCCACGTCGGCCATGATGTAGACGGTCCACGGCGAGGTGGTCGACGGGCCGACCATCAAGCGGTCGTCATCCATCGCCCCGAGCACATTGATGCCCGGCATGGCGCCGAGGTCGCCCATCATCTGGCTGAAGCCTTTCCACACGCTCAGGCCTTCACCGGTGGGCAGGTCGAAAAAGTTCTGGGTGATCCCGATGCAAAACACAACGCGCAGCGGTTCTTGAGTGGCTTGGGACATGGGTTGATCCTTGAAAGTCAGATGTAGCCAGGGAATGGCGGAACGCCGAGGAACACCGAGCCCGCGCCGTCGTACAGGCCTTCGCTGAGGAAGGCGTGCTGGGTGACCACCATGGCGTCGCGCAGGTAGCGTTGCAGCGGGTGGCGCAGGTAAATCGCGGTGGTGCCCGCCAGGCTGTAGGCGCTCTGCACCACGGCGGCGCCGGCCTGGGACACATGTATGGCGGTCAGGCGCAGCAGGCTGGTTTGCTCGGGCGTGACCGGGTTGCCGGCGAGGATCGAGTTCCACACTTGTTCGGTGGCGCCGTAGAAGAAGCCACGGGCGGCGCTCAGCCGGGCTTCGGCCTTGGCGATTTCGATGCGCACGTAGGCGCGGTCCGCCAGCTTCGGCGCGCCGGTGATGCCGCTGCCGCTGGCCATGGCGCTGATTTCATCAAGGGCGGCCCGGGCCAGGCCCAGGTTGACCACCGCCAGCACCTGGGCGGCGTAGGCGATCGACGGGTAACGGAACAGCGGCTCATCGACGGTGGCGGCGCCACCACGGATGAACGTCCAGCGCTCGTCGACGTATTGGTCGGTGACGCGCAGGTCATGGCTGCCGGTGCCCTTGAGGCCGACCACGTCCCAGTTTTCGATGATTTCCACCTGGCCTGGCTTGAACACGGCGGTGCGTGGCTTGCCGCCCGCAGCACCGATGCCTACGCCCAGCAGATCGGCGCCTTTGCAGCCGCTGGCAAACTTCCAGGTGCCGTTGACCTGCCAGCCGCCGTCGACGGTTTCTGCCGGCTGCAACGGGAACAATCCACCGGCAAACACCAGGTCGGGGCTGTCGGCATACAGCTCGGCGAGGGTCTCCTTGGGCAAGGCTGCCAGGTACACCCCGGCGCTGCCGAAACTGGCGACCCAGCCGGCCGAACCGTCGGCTTCGGCAATACGCTCGATCATCTGCAAAAAAGTCGCCGGGGCCAGGGCATCGCCGCCGAAACAACGCGGCGTGGCGGCCCGGTAGATGCCCACCTGTTTGAAGCGTTCGATCATGTCCCGTGGCACATGGGAGCCGGCATCGAACTCATCGCGGCGCTGGCGCACCTCGTCCAGCACCTGCTGGAACAGCGCGGGCTGCACGTCGGGTAAAGCGTCTGGTTGCACGAGGGCCGAACGCAGCATGGGCTTTCTCCGTTGTCGTTGTTATGGACGCCGTGGCCGGCGTTGATGGGCCCAGTGTAAAAAGCCCATCCGCCGTCAACTATTGGGGCGTGCAGCCCCCCGGCTAAAGAAATCCCCTAGTGCGCCCCCGATAACTTCTGAGCGTGCCCGCGCAGGCAAAGCGGTATAACTTGCCACTGTAGTCGTCCCCTCCACCGCCAAGGGCTACGCGATGTATCAACCCAATCACCATGATTTCCACACCCTGATCGAAGCCATGCCGATCTGCACCATCCTTCATGATGCGCAGAGCAAGGACATCCTCTGGGCCAACACCGCCGCGCTGTCGGCACTGGGTTTTACCCTGGAAGAACTGATCCCGCTGAAAGCCCCGGACATGACCCGCGATGCGCCGAAGTACAAGCGGTCCATCGGCCTGCGCTGGCTGGAACGCGCGGCCCGCAGCGGCCAGCGCACCATCGAATGGTGTTACCGCTCCAAGGCCGGTGTGGAGATTCTTTCGGAAGCTGTTGCGACGCTGGTGCACCTGGACGGGCGCGATGTGCTGATGGTGCAGTTCCGCGATATTTCCCGGGAAGACAAGGTCAAGCGCGACCTGATCCGCGCGGAGGAAGCCCGGCGTGTCAGCGAGCAGCAGCTTGAATATCTGGCGCGCTATAACGCCATGGGCGAGATGGCCGTGGCGATTGCCCATGAGCTGAGCCAGCCGCTGGCGGCCACTCGCAATTTTATCGAAGGGGTGTTGATTCGCCTGGGTGATACCCACAGTGCCGACCAGGGGGTGAACTGGGGGCTGCAAAGTGCCGTGCGGCAGGTGGAGCACGCTTCATTGATCATCAAGAGTGTGCGTGATTATGTGGTCAAGCTGGAGCAGAGCGCCGAGTTGGTGGACTTGAATGAATTGCTGCACGAGACCCAGTACTTCATCAGCCTGCGGGCCGAGCCCGGCCAGGTGCGGCTGGAGATCATCCCGAGTGCGGAGCCGCTGATGGTGCAGTGCGAGAGAGTGCTGATTGGACAGGTGATTCTGAACCTGGCGTTCAATGCCATCGAAGAGATGAGTGAGCTGCCCCTTGAGCGTCGGGTGCTGCGGTTGCATGCCTGTCGGGATGGAGGCGTGGCGCGGTTGAGTGTCGAGGATTGTGGGCGTGGGATTCAGGCGGTGGCGCGGGAGAAAATCTTTGACGGGTTCTTTTCGTCGAAGGTGGGTGGTAACGGGATTGGGTTGGCGTTGTGCAAGAACATTATTGGTCGGCATCATGGGGATATCTGGGCGCAGAATCTTGAGCCGTGTGGGGCGGTTTTCAGTTTTTCACTGCCGTTGGTGGGGGCGTGAGATTGGGGGGCATATCCGTTATTTGGGTAACGGCGGCTTAGGGTTTCGCTCTTACAGCGAGTCACTTTGCAAAAGCGGCAAAGTAACCAAAGCGCTCTGCCCCGCCTGTCGGCACCTCGCTAAGGCTCGGTGTTCCCTCACTCCGGCATTGTTCCGCGGGCCGCCGCGACGGGGCGTCCCTGCCCCGTCGCGGCTAAACCGGCGTCCTGCCGGTTTACCCGCTCCTCAATCCCTACGTTCGGCCTCGGCCTTATTGGGGCAGTCAGATCAAGATCAAAAGCAAGAGCACAGCGGCCTACAGGCCGGCTTGAGTGGTAGAAGCCAGATCAAAAGCGAAAACCAAATCTGAAACTAATGCAGCTCTGCTTTTCTGTGGGAGCTGGCTTGCCTGCGATGCAGACAACTCGGTTTTTCAGATGCACCGAGGTGATGCCATCGCAGGCAAGCCAGCTCCCACATTTGGACCGTGCCCGCTGTAGATTTTGATCTTGATGTTGCCTTTGCTTCACACCACTCAAGCCGGCCTGTAGGCCGCTGTGCTCTTGATCTGCTTTTGATCTTGATCTTGGGCGCCCCGTTAAACCACGCTGGCCGAACGCAGGCTTTGGAGCGTGGGTAACCCGGCAGGACGCCGGGTTAGCCGCGCTGGGCCAAGGATGGCCCATCGCGGCGGCCCACGGTCCAAAGCCGGAGTGAGGGAACACCGAGCCTAGGCGAGGTGCCGAGTGGTGGGGCAAGAGCCTTTTGGTTACTTTTGGGCTCCTTTCAAAAGTGACCCGCTGTAAGAGCGGAACCCATCGAAGCCATCACCCAAATAACGGATATACACCCCACCCCAAACCATTGGCACAGACACACAACCACTTGGCAGCCACAACAATTCTTGCAATCCCCCCACAAGGCAGAATCCACTTGCAAGAATCTGCCAAAGCACCCGCGATTAGCAAAACACAATAATTCAGGGAGTGCCCCTAATGCGAAGCAACAGGATCAACGTACAGTCAGCGCTGGGTCTGGGCCTGCTTGTACTCGGCTTGAACAGCGCCCAGGCGGATTTACCGCCAGACACCATCGGCCAGACCACCCTGGCCTTCCCGCCGGAAGCCCACCGCGCCTTCGTGGTAGACGTCGAGTTCGAAAGCTTCGTGGTCGGCCGCGTCACCGTCGTCGACCCCGACAAAAAGCGCGTCCTCGGCATGGTGCCCACCGGCTTCGCCGCCCCCTCGGCCCTGAGCCACGACCAGAAGACCCTGTACAGCGCCGATATCTACTATTCCCGCGGCACCCGTGGCGATCGCACCGACGTGCTGACCGCCTGGGACAGCTCCAGCCTGTCGCCGTCGTGGGAAGTGCTGATCCCGAACAAACGCGCCGAATCCCTGACCCAGCGCTACGGCCTGAAAACCAGCGGCGATGACCGTTTCGTCTACGTCTACAACTTCACCCCGTCGACGTCGGTCACCGTGGTCGACACCCAGTCCCACGCCGTCACCGCCGAAATCGCGATCCCGGGCTGCGTGCTCAATTACCCGGTCGGCACTCGCCGCTTCGCCTCATTGTGCGGCGACGGCAGCCTGCAAGTGGTCACCCTCAACGACCAGGGCCAGGAAACCTCACGCAACCGCACGCACTTCTTCGACCCCAACGCCGAGAAGCTCAACGAACGCGCGGTGAATGTGGGTGACACCTACTACTTCACCACCACCACCGGCACCATCCGCCCTGTCGATTTCTCCGGCGACAGCCCGAAAATCCTGCCATCGTGGTCACTCACCACCGACGCGGAAAAGAAAACCGGCTGGGCACCCGGCGGCTGGCAGTTGATGGCCGTGGCGCCAAAACTCAACCGCCTGTACGTACTGATGCACGACAACCACGAACCGATGAAGTGGGAAGACCCCAGCACTATCATCTGGGCCTACGACCTCAAGACCATGAAGAAGATAGCCACCCTGGAAGCCCCGACGCCGGTCTGGAGCATGCAGGCCACCGGCGACGACAAGCCCCTGTTGCTGGGCGCCGACGTCGAAGGCGGCCTGCAGATCTTCGACCTGAAGACCAACAAACTCACCGGTAGCATGGCCAAGGTTGCGAAGACCGCAACCCAGATCATGAGCTACTAAAGAGGTTCGGCCATGCATATCGACCCGATCTTCATCATTGCCAGCGCCCTCGCCATTGCGGTGTTGCTGGCCAGTGCCGCAACCCACAAGTTGCGCGCACCGGCACGCTTTGCCCGGCAACTGGCGGACTACCAGTTACTGCCCGAGGCGGTGATCCGTCCCGGCGCCCGGGTGATTCCGGTACTGGAACTGGTGATTGCCTTTGCGTTGCTGGTGCCGGCGACCCGTTCCTGGGCAGCCCTCAGTGCCGCCGGCCTGATTGCGCTGTACGCCGCGGCGATTGGCATCAACCTGTGGCGCGGTCGCCGGGACATCGACTGCGGTTGCGCCGGGCCCGACCAGGCGCAGCCGTTGCGACCGATCCTGCTGCTGCGCAACGGCGCACTGGTGGCCGTGGCCCTGCTGGCCAGCGTGTTGCCGATTGCCCGTGACCTCGGTTTTTTCGACGGCTTCGTCACTGTTGCCGCCAGCGCTGTCGCGCTGCTGATTTACGCCGCAGCCGATGGCCTGATGGCGAACTCCCCTCTTCTGCTCAAACTGATTGGTAGGTGATCAATGGAAGGCCTGATTGTTTCCAACGTACTGCTGTGGGTCCTGCTGCTGGCACTGGCGTTTGCCGTAATGGGCCTGGTGCGCCAGATTGGTGTGCTGCACGGGCGCATCGCCCCGGCCGGCGCGCTGATGGTGGACAAGGGCGTGGCGGTGAATGAGCCGGCGCCGCAAGTCACTGCTTCCGACCGTAAGGGTCGCCCGGTGAACTTCGGCTATGCCGGTGAGAAGAACCAGTTGCTGTTCTTCCTCTCGCCGACCTGCCCGATCTGCAAATCCCTGTTGCCGGCGATCAAATCCATCGCCAAGGAGCAGGCTGACCGCCTTGATGTGGTGTTTATCAGTGACGGCGACATGGAAGCCCAGCAAGCGCTGATCACCGAGCACAAGCTGGACGACGTCACCTACGTGGTCGGCCCGGAAGTCGGCATGACCTACCAGATCGGCAAGCTGCCGTATGCCGCGCTGATCGACAAGAGCGGCACCTTGCGCGCCAAGGGCCTGGTCAATTCCCGCGAGCACCTGGACAGCCTGTTCGAAGTCGAACACCTGAAAAGCGCCACGCTGCAGGAATACCTCAACAGCCAGCCGCAGCCCCACGACCACAGCCACGGCCATAGCCATAGCCACTGATTAAGGCAGGGAGACTCTCATGAAATTGCTGGATCTGTTATTCGAGCGCTCGACCCGTCGCCTGGCCGACACCACGTCACGGCGCAAACTGTTGGCCCGCATGGGTTCGCTGATGGTCGCAGGCGCCGCCTTGCCCCTGCTGCTGCCCCTGGACCGCACCAGCAAGGCGCTGGCCGCCGATAACCCGAAAGCCGGTGACCCGGGCGACCCGAACAGCTGCGACTACTGGCGCTACTGCTCCATCGACGGCTTCCTGTGCAGTTGCTGCGGCGGTTCGGTGACATCCTGCCCACCCGGCACCGAGGCGTCCCAGGTGACCTGGATCGGCACCTGCCGCAACCCGGCGGATGGCAAGGACTACATCATTTCCTATAACGACTGCTGCGGTAAGCAAAGCTGCGCCCAGTGCGCGTGCACGCGTAACGACAGTGAAGAGCCGGCGTACCGACCGTTCAACAACAACGATGTGAACTGGTGCCTGGCGGCCAAATCCCACATCTACCACTGCACGGTCTCGATCATTCGCGGCGTCGCGGTTTAACTCACCCCTGTGGCGAGGGAGCTTGCTCCCGCTGGAGTGCGAAGCGCTCCCAAAGATCTTGGGGCCGCTGCGCAGCCCAACGGGAGCAAGCTCCCTCGCCACAGGTCAGTGCAAGAGGCTTGTCATGCGTACGTTGTTTTTGCTGAGCTTGATGTGTGTCTTCGCCGCCCCGCTCGCCCAGGCACGGGCGATTCCCAATCCGAACCAGAAGCACGCACCAGGTAATGAATCGCCGCAAACGCCCATCGCCCAGGCCGGGTACAGCGTGGCGACCAACTATCAGCTGCAGTGTGCCGGCTGCCATCTAGGCAGCGGCATGGGCTCGGCGGCGAACGACACGCCGAGGATGACCGGGTTTGTCGGCAACTTTCTGAAGGTGCCGGGTGGTCGGGAGTTTTTGGTACGGGTGCCGGGGATGTCACAGTCGGCGCTGAACGATGGGCAACTGGCGGACTTGCTGAACTGGCTGATGCGCCCGGACGGGATGGCGGGCAAGAGCACGCCGGTGGATTACAAGCCCTATAGCGCCGAGGAAGTCACTGAGTTGCGGCACAAAGCGATGCTCAATCTGCCGGGCACAAGGGCGGGGTTGATCAAGGAGATGCGTGCCCAAGGGATTGCGATCGAAGACGGAATGCCCAACTGAAACCTGTGGGAGCTGGCTTGCCTGCGATAGCGGTGGGTCAGCCAGGAATGGGTAGCTGACACTCCGCTATCGCAGGCAAGCCAGCTCCTACCGTTCAGGTGTGTTGCTTGCGATACTCACCCGGCGCAATGCCAAACCGCGACTTGAACGCCGTCGAAAAGTAGCTGGAATCCGAAAACCCCCACGAATACCCCAGCACCGAAAGCTTCTCCTCCACCCTGGACTGGCGCAGCGACTCGGCACACAAATCCAGCCGCCGGTTCTTGATGTACCGCGCCACCACCAAACCCTTGCGCGCAAAGATCCGGTACAGCCCGCGCACCGACATCCCCACCTCCCGCGCCAGCCATTCAGGGCACAGCTCTTCGGAGCGAATGTGCTGGTCAATGCACTCCAGGGTCTTGCGAAACACCCGTTCATGGGCGTCGCTACCTTCGCCCGCCTGGCTGATGGCCGGGCGCAACAAATTGATGATCGCCTCCAGCGTCGCTTCACTTTCCTGCAAGGTCAGGTTGTCCTGGCGGGTCGCTTCCAGAATCAGCTGCCGGGAGAGCATCGCCATCGGCGATGTCGCCTCGATGCGGTGCCCGCATTTGACCGGGTTGAAGCGCAAGGTCTGCTCCACCAGGTACGACGGCAGGATCAGCGACAACTGCCGCGAGTTCTCGCTGTAGGTGAAATCACTGGGGTGCGCGGCATCGATCAGGGTGATGTCGCCCGCACGCAACAGCGCCTTGCTGTCGCCCTGGGCCATGCCGGCCGTACCGTCGAGCTGGAACACCGCAAAGTACTTGCCGCCCTCGCCCGCTGCGATTTGCGTGGGGGTACGAAACAGCCGCGCCTGGCAGGCGTCGACAAAGCTGAGCTTCAGCGCGCCGCTCTGGTATTCGCGGATCTGCCCGGAAAAACCATCCCCCAGGATTTGCGCATCAAACGCGCCGCAGATCTGATTGATCTGATGGATCCATTGGTCGAACCCATCACAGCGCTGTGCAATTGAAGACATCATGTTCAGGCCTCACGCAGGCTTATTTTTATTCTCTACGCCACATCACTCCACCCGTTCTCCTGAACAGCGTTGCTCCTTATTTCAGGCCTCCGAACCGCCGGTAAAAACTCTCGCCAACGTCCGGCAACGGGCCGTCGGCAGTTTCCAGCGCGCTGTTCAGCCATTCCTCGGCCTTGGCGTAGATCAACCGGTAAATATTGCGGCACAACTGGCGGGCGGCGCGGCCTTCCCAATCGCCGGGGAGCAATTCATCGGGCAATTGCGGGTCGCGCAGCAGCAGTTTGCGGTATTCATGAATAAGCAGGACCCGTGCCAGGAAACAGTCGGCAGGCGCAAGCTGCTCCTGCTCGCGAAGCGCTTGCCAGAGCGGTCGGAACAGTTGGATGAACTCGCTGTAATGGGCCGCCAGCTCCTCGATGTTCCAGCTCTCGCGCACCTGCACCCGCAGGGCCTTGGACGCCAGTACATCCTGCGCCGTGGTCTCGAAGACGATGGTGTCTTCCTGGGCACCGAGGTCGAGCAACGTGGCGTTGACGTCGGCGCGGTCGCTGCGCGGGCACGCCAGCACCGTTGGGGCAATCGCACCAAAACCTTGCCACTCCAGCTCTTCACGCACCTGTTTGCGCTTGTCCTGGGTCAACTGTGTGAGTATCACCAGGCACCACGAACCATCCCACGCCGGCACGCTGGAGCTGTAGACCCGCTTGAAGGCCTTGTCGAAACGTCGACGCCCGGCACCGGTCAGGCTGTAGTAGCTACGGCGCCCGACTTTCTCGGCGGTCAGCCAGCCTTCCTTGGTCAGGCGGAAGATCGAGGTACGGATCAGCCGTTCATTGATGCCGATGGGTTCGAGCAACTGGATCAGGCTGCCCAGCCACACCGTCCCGCCGTGGGGCTCGATGGCGTCCCCGTACAAGGTGATGATCAGGGAGCTGGCGCGAATCGGCGTCTGCTCCTGGAAGCGGGTGATCAGTTGGTTCAGGGGTGTCAGTGACGACATGGGCGTACCGAGGCAAAAAGAGAAAATATACCGTTTTTAGCGGCGTCGGGATGCAGGCGATTCATGTGCCCTTGGGTCGCAGGCCGCTGTCGCTGATCCGTGGCCGGTCGGCTTCCGGCGCGCTCAGGGGGTCGCACTCGTGCATCTGCTCCAGGCAACGCTGGGCCAGGCGCTGGTATTCGCGGGTGCCGGTTTGCTTCCAGTGCACCTCTTCGTCGCTGAGGCTGCGCTTGACGCTGGCCGGTGTGCCCATCACCAACGACTGCTCGGGGCATTCGAAACCGGCTTTGACAAAGGCCGCCGCCGAGACGAACGAGCGAGCGCCAATGCGCGCGCTGTCCATCACCACCGCATTCATGCCCACCAATGCATCGGTGCCGATCCGGCAACCGTGCAGCACTGCGCCGTGGCCGATATGGCCGTTGCGCTCGACGACGGTGTCGCTGTCCGGGAAGCCGTGCATCACGCAGGTGTCCTGCAGGTTGGCGCCCTCTTCAAGGACGATGCGCCCGAAGTCGCCGCGCAAACTCGCCAGCGGCCCCACATAGCAATGGGGGCCGATGATCACGTCGCCGATCAGTACGGCCGAGGGATGAACGTAGGCCGTGGGGTCGACCACCGGGGTCAGGCCGTCGAGGCTGTAGCAGGTCATGAAGAATTCCTTATAGGGCGTATTCGCAAAGCGACGCCGATCTTGGCTTATTTTGTATCACATCATTTTTGCAAGCACAAAGCTGAAAAAGCGTATCGCTTGAGATGACCGCCGAGGCGACCGTGCGCAGCGCGTTTAAAAATCAGGTTTAAGCCAATGAAATATGGGGTTTATCAGCTGCTCACAGACCGATATCGCGGGATATCAATTTTTACCAATCGCAAAACAAGACACACCAAATCAATTTTATCGTTGCATTTATGTATCACGTTAAAGCTATACTCCGGCAAAACCGGCTGACCAGGCCGATCCAATAATGAGCCGGCTGACCGCCGAGCGTGCACCGTGAGGGCCTCACGACCATGAACTTCGAACACATCCTGTTTTCCATCGAGGCCGGCGTCGCCCTGCTCAGCCTCAATCGCCCCGACCAGCTCAACAGCTTCAACGCACAGATGCACGGCGAGGTTCAGCAAGCGCTGCAGCAGGTCCGGGAGAATCCCGACGTGCGGGTATTGCTGCTGACTGGCGAAGGCCGCGGCTTTTGCGCCGGGCAAGACCTCAGCGACCGCAACGTGGCGCCCGGCAGTGCGGTACCGGACCTGGGGGAGTCCATCGAGAAGTTCTACAACCCGCTGATCCGCCAACTGCGCGACCTGCCCCTGCCGGTGATCTGCGCGGTGAACGGCGTGGCGGCCGGGGCCGGCGCCAATATCCCACTGGCCTGCGACCTGGTGCTGGCCGCGCGCTCGGCGAATTTCATTCAAGCGTTCTGCAAGATCGGCCTGATCCCCGACTCCGGCGGCACCTGGACCCTGCCGCGCCTGGTGGGCATGGCCCGGGCCAAGGCGCTGGCCTTGCTGGGCAACCGCCTGAGCGCCGAACAAGCCGAGCAATGGGGCCTGATCTACCGCTGCGTGGACGACGCCGAATTGCGCAACGAAGCCCTGACCCTGGCCCGCCACCTGGCCACCCAACCGACCTACGGCCTGGCGCTGATCAAGCGCAGCCTGAATGCCAGCCTGAGCAACAGCTTTGACGAACAGCTGGAGCTGGAGCGCGACCTGCAACGCCTGGCCGGGCGCAGCGAGGATTACCGCGAAGGCGTCGCCGCCTTCATGGAAAAACGCAGCCCGAGCTTCAAGGGCCGCTAAGGGAGCGCACGGCATGACCAACCATGAAGCCTTGAACCTGGCGAACCAATGTGCCCAGGCGATGTTCAGCCGCGACGCCGCGAGCCAGGGCATGGGCATGCGCCTGCTCTCGGTGGCGCCGGGCTGCGCGCGACTGGGCATGAGCGTGCGCGCCGACATGATCCAGGGCCACGGCACCTGCCACGGCGGCTATCTGTTTGCGCTGGCGGACTCGGCCTTTGCCCTGGCCTGCAACAGCTACAACGACGCCACTGTGGCGCTGGGCTGCAGTATCGACTACATCGCGCCGGCGCACCTGGGCGACACCTTGAGTGCCGACTGTCGCGAGCAAAGCCGCTCGGGGCGCACCGGCAACTACGACGTCCGTATCGAAAACCAACTGGGCCAGCTGATTGCGCTGTTCCATGGCAAATCCTACAAAGTGCGCGGCACGGTGCTGGCGCAGGAGAATCCGAATGAATGACGCCTTGATCATCGACGCGGTACGCACCCCGATCGGCCGCTACGCCGGCGCCTTGAGCAGCGTGCGCGCCGACGACCTCGGTGCGGTGCCGCTGCGTGAACTGCTGCGCCGCCACCCGCAAGTGGACTGGAGCCGCGTCGACGATGTGATCTACGGCTGCGCCAACCAGGCCGGTGAGGACAACCGCAACGTGGCCCGCATGTCGGCACTGCTGGCCGGGTTGCCGGTGAGCGTGCCGGGCACCACCCTCAACCGTTTGTGCGGCTCGGGGCTGGACGCCATCGGCAGCGCGGCCCGGGCGATTCGCTGTGGCGAGGCAGGATTGATGCTGGTGGGCGGCGTCGAATCGATGTCCCGTGCGCCGCTGGTAATGGGCAAGGCCGAGCAGGCATTTGCCCGCGACGCGCAACTGTACGACACCACCATCGGCTGGCGCTTCGTCAACCCGCTGATGAAAAAAGCCTACGGGATCGACTCGATGCCGGAGACCGCCGAAAACGTCGCCGAGCAGTTCAATATCTCCCGCGCCGACCAGGATGCATTTGCCCTGCGCAGCCAGCAACGTGCAGCGGCGGCCCAGGCCAGCGGGCGCCTGGCCAGGGAAATCGTCGCGGTGGAAATCCCCCAGCGCAAAGGCCCGGCCAGGGTGGTGGAACACGACGAACACCCGCGCGGCGACACCACCCTTGAGCAACTGCAGAAACTTGGCACGCCGTTCCGTGAAGGCGGCAGCATCACCGCCGGCAACGCGTCCGGGGTCAACGACGGCGCCTGCGCCCTGCTGCTGGCCAGCGCCGAAGTTGCCAAGCGTCACGGCCTGGTCGCCCGCGGCCGGGTGGTGGCAATGGCCACCGCCGGCGTGGAGCCACGGATCATGGGCATCGGCCCGGTGCCGGCGACCCGCAAGGTGCTGGAGCTGGCCAACCTGAGCCTGGCGGACATGGACGTGATCGAACTCAACGAAGCCTTCGCCGCCCAGGGTCTGGCGGTGCTGCGGGAGCTGGGCCTGGGGGACAACGACCCACGGGTCAACCCCAACGGCGGCGCCATCGCCCTCGGCCATCCGCTGGGGATGAGCGGCGCACGGCTGGTGACCACTGCCCTGCATGAACTGGAAGAACGTGGCGGCCGCTACGCCTTGTGCACCATGTGCATCGGCGTGGGCCAGGGCATCGCGCTGATCATCGAGCGGCTGTCCGACTAAAGATTCGCGATTCCCGGGGAACCTAGCGGTATCCTTGGGGCATGCACTCAAAGCCCACGGTATGCGGTGGGCTGATACACAAAAATAATTCGAGTGAACTCATGAACATGCCTATTCCAAACGCCGTGCTTAACCCTGTGCTGGACCCGCTGGAAACCGCCAGCGTCGACCAACTGCGCGCCCATCAACTGGAGCGCCTGCGCTGGAGCCTGCGCCACGCCTACCAGAATGTGCCGTTGTACCGTCAGCGTTTCGACGCGCAGGGGGTGCACCCCGACGACATCAAGTCACTGGACGACCTGGCCAGATTCCCGTTCACCACCAAGAGCGACCTGCGGGACAGCTACCCCTACGGCATGTTTGCCGTGCCGATGAACGAGGTGGTGCGCCTGCACGCCTCCAGCGGCACCACCGGCAAGCCGACGGTGGTGGGTTACACCCAGAACGACATCGACACCTGGGCCAATGTGGTGGCCCGCTCGATCCGCGCCGCCGGTGGCCGACGAGGTGACAAGGTACATATCTCCTATGGCTACGGACTGTTCACCGGCGGCCTCGGCGCCCACTACGGCGCGGAACGCCTGGGTTGCACGGTGATTCCGATGTCCGGCGGGCAGACTGAAAAACAGGTGCAACTGATCAAGGATTTCCAGCCGGACATCATCATGGTCACGCCCTCCTACATGCTCAACATCGCCGATGAAATCGAGCGCCAGGGCATTGATCCCCACAAGCTGGCATTGCGGTTGGGGATCTTCGGTGCCGAGCCGTGGACTGCCGAGCTGCGCAGCGCCATTGAGGCGCGACTGGGGATCACGGCGCTGGATATCTACGGGCTCTCGGAAATCATGGGGCCGGGGGTGGCGATGGAGTGTGCGGAGACCAAGGATGGGCCGACGATTTGGGAGGACCATTTCTACCCCGAAATCATTGACCCGGTGACCGGTGAAGTGTTGCCGGATGGGCAGATGGGTGAACTGGTGTTTACGTCCTTGAGCAAGGAGGCGTTGCCGATGATTCGCTATCGCACCCGGGACCTGACGCGGTTGCTGCCGGGGACTGCGCGGCCGATGCGGCGGATCGACAAGATCACCGGGCGCAGTGACGACATGCTGATCATTCGCGGGGTTAACGTGTTTCCCACGCAGATTGAGGAGCAGGTGCTTAAAGTAAAACAGCTTTCCGAGTGTTATGAGATTCATCTGTATCGTAACGGGAACCTGGACAGCGTGGATGTGCATGTGGAGCTCAAGGCTGAGCATCAGCATCTCAATGATGAGCAGCAGAGAGCGGTGTCCAGTGAGTTGAGCAAGCACATCAAGACGTATATCGGGATCAGCTCGCGTATCGTTTTGCAGCCACTGCATTCGATCAAGCGGTCTGAGGGCAAGGCTTGCCACGTGATGGACAGACGCCCTAAAGCATGACTGCTGCACCTTTTCAGCCCCGCCTTTGTGGGGCTTTTTTTTGCTCGTTTGGGTGGTGTACATATCCGTTATCTGGGTGATGGCCGCCTATGGTTCCGCTCTTACAGCGGCTCACTTTTGAAAAGCGCAAAAGTAAGCAAAACGCTCTTGCCCCACCACTCGGCACCTCGCTCAGGCTCGGTGTTCCCTCACTCCGGCTTTGGACCGTGGGCCGCCGCGATGGGCCATCCTTGGCCCAGCGCGGCTAACCCGGCGTCCTGCCGGGTTACCCACGCTCCAAAGCCTGCGTTCGGCCAGCGTGGTTTAACGGGGCGCCTAAGATCAAGATCAAAAGCAGATCAACAGCACAGCGGCCTACAGGCCGGCTTGAGTGGTGTGAAGCAAAGGCAACATCAAAATCAAAATCTACAGCGTGCACGGTCAAATGTGGGAGCTGGCTTGCCTGCGATAGCATCAACTGGGTGTATCTGAAAAACCGAGTTGTCTGCATCGCAGGCAAGCCAGCTCCCACAGAAAAGCAGAGCTGCATCAGTTTCAGATTTGGTTTTCGCTTTGGCTTTTGCTCTGGCTTCTACCACTCAAGCCGGCCTGTAGGCCGCTGTGCTCTTGCTTTTGATCTTGATCTGGCTCTGACTGCCCCAATAAGCCCGAGGCCGAACGCAGGGATTGAGGAGCGGGTAAACCGGCAGGACGCCGGTTTAGCCGCGACGGGGCAGGGACGCCCCGTCGCGGCGGCCCGCGGAGCAATGCCGGAGTGAGGGAACACCGAGCCTAGGCGAGGTGCCGACAGGCGGGGCAGAGCCCTTTGCTTACTTTGGG
>NZ_JARIXR010000053.1:0-28779 GCF_029269205.1 Pseudomonas sp. 1912-s
CACAGCGGCCTACAGGCCGGCTTGAGTGGTGTGAAGCAAAGGCAACATCAAGATCAAAATCTACAGCGGGCACGGTCAAATGTGGGAGCTGGCTTGCCTGCGATGGCATCAACTGGGTGTACCTGAAAAACCGAGGTGTCTGCATCGCAGGCAAGCCAGCTCCCACAGAAAAGCAGAGCTGCATCCGTTTCAGATTTCGTTTTCGCTCTGGCTTTTGCTCTGGCTTCTACCACTCAAGCCGGCCTGTAGGCCGCTGTGCTCTTGCTTTTGATCTTGATCTGACTGCCCCAATAAGCCCGAGGCCGAACGCAGGTGGTGCGGAGCGGGTAAACCGGCAGGACGCCGGTTTAGCCGCGCTGGGCTAAGGATGGCCCATCGCGGCGGCCCGCGGAGCAGCGCCGGAGTGAGGGAACACCGAGCCTAGGCGAGGTGCCGACAGGCGGGGCAGAGCCCTTTGCTTACTTTGGGGCTTTTCCAAAGTGAGTCGCTGTAAGAGCGAAACCATAAGTAGCCGTTACCCAAATAACGGATATGTACACCAAAAGCCCCCGGGCGATAGACCCCACCAATCACCCAGTCAGCCCAAGCGATTGGACGCTCTCCCCCCAAGCTTCTAAGCTTGAGGCCTGCGCCACCCAAGAAGCCCGCCCATGATCGTCCGCCCCAAACCCAACCTGCTCGGCATCCTGTTCTCCCTCAAGGGCTCAATCGCCAAGCGCATCGCCCTGCGCAGCCTGCTGGTCACCTTGCTGGCCTCAGTCATCGTGCTGGTAGAAACCCTGCACCCGGCCTACTTCTCGAAGGTCAACGCCACCCCCTTCACTTTGCTGGGCCTGTCGCTGTCAATCTTCATGAGCTTTCGCAACAACGCCTGCTACGACCGCTGGTGGGAAGGCCGCAAACAACTGGGCCAGATGATCATTGAAGTACGCTCGCTGATCCGCGAAACCCAAATTTTCACCACCGCCGAACGCGAAAGCATACTCCGCAGCCTGTGCGGCTTTGCCCATGGCCTGGTCGCCCGCCTGCGCCTGGAAGATGAAGCCCGGGCGATCCAGCCGTGGGCCAGCGTCGAGGCCAGCCACCCGAACCTGCCCGACCGCATCCTGCAAGACCTCGGCGCACGCTGCTCAAAACTGGCCGAACAAGGCCACATCACCGAATGGCGCTACACCCAACTGGAAACCCGGCTGTACGGCCTCAGCCAGGTCCAGGCCTCCTGCGAGCGGATCAAGCACACGCCGCTGCCCTTCCCTTACACCTTGCTGCTGCACCGCACCATCTACCTGTTCTGCATTCTGCTGCCCTTCGCCATGGCCGAGCCGCTGGGCTGGCTGACGCCGGTCTTTACCGCGATCGTCAGCTACACCTTCTTCGGCCTGGACGAAATCGGCGACGACCTCGAAGACCCGTTCGGCTTCGACGAAAACGACTTGCCCTGTAACGCCATCGTCCGCACCCTGGAACGCGAGATTCTCGCCGCCCTCGGCGAAACCGAGTTGCCGCCGGCCCTTGAACCGATTGAATTCGTGCTGACGTGATGCGGGTTTGACAGTCGCGGTGACCTGACCGAAGCTGATGGCTTTGCACTAGCTCCCCAGCTTTCGGACGCCTGCATGTCAAAGTCACGCCGTTACTCCATCATCGGCCTGTGCGCCCTGTTGTTTATCGTCGCAATCACCTGGTATTTCACCCGTACACCCCCGGTGGTCGTGCCTCCGGCCATCGCCCACGGTTACGCCAAGGCCTTGAAACAGGCACATAACGGCGAACCCGGCGCCGCCCGCGTGCTGTATCAGCAGCTGGGGCGCCCGGACCTGTCCGACGTGCGCCGCGCCGCCTTGCATGCCGAATTGCCCAACTATCCCAGCCCCCAGGCCCTGAAGCTGGCGGACAAGGACCTGGCCAACGACGCGCCAATGGTGCGCGAGGCGGCGATCCACAGCATCGTCGGCCTGGTGCCCAGCGGCCAGCGCACGCTGTTGCTCGGCCCGCTGCTGGATGACCCGGAACAAAGCGTTCGGTTTGCTGCGGCCAATGCCCTGTTGGGGCTGTCCCCCGACACCCTGGGGCTGTACTTCGGCCCATTGCAGCAAGTGCTCGACGAATACGTGAAGTTGCTCAAGGGCCAGCCCGAAAGCCCCGAAGGCTGGATTCAACTGGCGCGCCTGTACATTCACAGCGCGCTGCTGCCCGATGCACAAAACGCCCTGGAACAGGCGATGCGCCTGCAACCGGACAATCTGCAGGCGGTGGTCGCACAAATCGAATTGCTGGATAAACAGGGCAAGGTCGACGAGTCCCGCCAGCTCCTGGCCAGGCAGCTGCAGGCCCATCCCGATTCGGCTTACCTGCAACATGCCTTGGGCATGTGGCTGCTGCACCATGGGGAACGCCCTTTTGCCCTGCTCAGCCTGTCCCGGGCGGTGGAGCTGGAACCGAACAATCAGGACTACCGCTACGACCTGGCCACCACCCTGCACGCCCAGCAGGAAGTGGAAGCCGCCCAGCGCCAACTGGAAGAAATCGTCCAGCGCAACCCGGCCAATCGCAAGGCGCGGGTATTGCTGGTCAACTACTGGAAAGAAACCGGCCAGTTGCAGAACGTCCAGGTCTTGCTGGCGCAGCTTGAACAGCAGAACCCGGACGACCCGGCGCTGCAACAAGGCCTGTAAACGCTGTAATTGATACAAAACGTTGAACCGCTACACGGCGCCACGGTCAAGTAAATATGGCGCGCCCCAGCGGGTGCTGCCCCCTACTGATACGTGACCCGAGGGCACTTCTTGTCTACATCCAAAGAGCTGTTCACAGCAAAGGCGGCCACCGGTATTGAAGGTCTGGACGACATTCTTGCCGGGGGGCTTTCACGCAGCCACCTGTTCCTGCTCGAAGGTGAACCAGGCACCGGTAAAACGACGGTAGCCCTGCACTTCCTCCAGGCAGGCGCCCGCAATGGCGAACGTTCGCTCTACATCACCCTGTCGGAAACCGAACGCGAGTTGCGCCAGGGTGCCAAGTCCCACGGGTGGGACCTGGACGAACACATTCATATCTTCGAGCTCACGCCGCCGGAAAGCCTGCTCAATGCCGAGCACCAGCAGAGCCTGCTGTACTCCTCGGACCTTGAGCTGGGTGAAGCCACCCGGCAGATTTTCGAAGTGGTGGAACGGGTCAAACCCACCCGCGTGGTCATCGACAGCCTTTCGGAAATCCGCTTGCTGGCCCAAAGCTCCCTGCGCTATCGCCGGCAAATCCTCGCGATCAAGCATTACTTCGTGCGCTACGATGCCACGGTGTTGCTGCTGGACGACCTGACCACCGAGTCCCTCGATAAAACCGTACACAGCGTGGCCCACGGCGTGATTCGCCTGGAAGAACTGACCCCCAACTACGGCGCCGAACGCCGGCGCGTGCGGATAGTGAAATACCGTGGCCAGAAGTACCGCGGCGGCTTTCACGACTTCACCATCATGGAAGACGGCGTGCATGTATTCCCGCGCCTGGTGGCAGCCGAGCACCGTGGCGGCTATAACCGTCAAACCTTGACCAGCGGCATCGGCGAGATGGATGCCTTGTTGGGCGGAGGGATCGAAACCGGTTCCAGCACCTTGATCCTGGGCCCGGCCGGTACCGGCAAATCGCTGATCTCGATGATCTTCGCCGCCGCTGCCGTCGCCCGGGGCGAGAAAGCCGCGCTGTTCATTTTTGATGAAGAGTTGGGGCTGCTGTTCGAGCGCATGAAGAACATGGGCATCGACCTGGAAGCCCTGCAAGGCACCGGCAACCTGCTGATCGAGCAAGTCGACGCCGCCGAACTGTCCCCCGGCGAATTCTCCCACCGGGTGCGCCGCTGCGTGGATGAACGCGGGATCAAGACGGTGGTGATCGACAGCGTCAACGGCTACCAGGCCGCGATGCCGGAAGAAAACGCGCTGATCCTGCACATGCACGAACTGCTGCTGTACCTCAACCGTCGTGGCGCCGCGACCTTCATGACCGTGGCCCAGCACGGGCTGGTGGGCGACATGCAGGCGCCGGTGGACATCACCTACCTGGCCGACACCGTGATCCTGCTGCGTTACTTCGAAGCCCTCGGCAAAGTCCGCCGGGCCATCTCGATCATCAAGAAACGTACGGGCAGCCACGAATCGACGATTCGCGAATACCGCATCGGCGGCCGAGGCATGACCATCGGCGAACCCCTCGACGCGTTCCAGGGTGTGTTGCGTGGCGTCCCCACCTACATGGGCACCGATAACCCGCTGCTCAAGGAAGAAGGTTCGTGAGTGGCGCACCCGCCATCTCCGAGCGGGCAATCATCCTGGCGCCACTGGGCCGCGACAGCACTCTGGCGCTGATGATGCTCAACGAGGCGGGCTTCAGCGGCATCGTCGCCGGCCACCTGCAGATGCTGTGCGACGAACTGGAACAGGGCGCCGGGTTGCTGATCGTCGCGGCCGAGGCCATGCACGGCATCGACCTGGAACCGCTGCTGACTCATTTGCAGCATCAGCCGGCATGGTCGGACTTGCCCATCGTGCTGATGACCCATCATGGCGGCAGCGAACAGAACGGCTCATCGCGCTTGAGTACGCTGCTGGGCAACGTCACCTTCCTGGAACGGCCGTTCCATCCGGTGACCCTGATCAGCCTCGTGACCACGGCGCTGCGTGGTCGCCGGCGGCAATACGAAGCCCGAGACCGTCTGATCGACCTGAGCCAGAGCGAACAACGTCTGCAAAGTACGCTGGAAACCCTCGAACAGCAGGTGGAAGAACGCACCGCACAGCTGCGCAATAACGAAGAAGCGCTGCGCCAGTCACAGAAAATGGAAGCTGTGGGCCAATTGACCGGCGGTATTGCCCATGACTTCAACAACATGCTCACCGGTATCATCGGCAGCCTTGAGTTGCTGCGACGGCGGGTGGCCCGAGGGCGCATCGACGACCTCGACAGCCTGATCGACCTGGGCGTGACCTCGGCCAACCGCGCCGCCGCCCTCACCCACCGCCTACTGGCGTTCTCCCGGCGCCAGTCACTGGATTCAAAACCGGTGCAGATCAACCAACTGGTGGCCTCCATGGGCGAGCTGCTGCAACGCAGCCTCAACGAGAGCATTGCGCTGGACATAAGGCTGAGCGAGCAGCTGTGGACCGCCGAGGTCGACCCCAACCAACTCGAAAGCGCCCTGCTCAACCTCGCAATCAACGCCCGGGACGCCATGCCCAGTGGCGGCCAACTGGTGGTGGAAACCACCAATCGTCACCTCGACAACGTGTTTACGGCGGCCTACGGCACCCTCACTCCCGGTGACTACGTGGAGCTGAGCGTAAGCGACACCGGCTGCGGCATGCCCGAAAGCGTGATCAGCCGCGCCTTTGACCCGTTCTTCACCACCAAGCCGATTGGCCAGGGCACGGGCCTGGGGCTGTCGATGATTTATGGCTTTGCCCGCCAGTCCCATGGCCACGTGACGATTCACAGCGTGGTCGGCGAAGGCACCACCGTCAGCCTGTTCCTGCCGCGTTTCGTGGGCGAAATAATCGCTGATGAAACGCCCAACCCCGCCTTGCTGCCCTTCGCCAATGCGGGCGAAACCGTGCTGATCGTCGAAGACGACCCGGCCGTTCGGGTGCTGGTCAGCGCCGTGTTGAGTGAGTTGGGCTATGCGTTTGTGGAAGCCGGTGACGCCGACAGCGCCATGCCGATCATCGAGTCCAGCCAGCGGATTGACCTGTTGATCAGTGACGTTGGCCTGCCCGGCATGAATGGCCGGCAACTCGCGGAAATCGGCCGCCAGGTGCGCCCGGACTTGAAGGTGCTGTTTATCACCGGCTATGCGGAGCATGCGGCCGTGCGTGGGGGTTTTCTGGACCCCGGCATGCAGATGATCACCAAGCCGTTCACCTTTGATTTGTTGACGGCGAAGGTGCGGGAGATGATCAGGGAGTGAAGTAGGCACAGCAAAACCCGGCAATCATTGCTTGCCAGCGGATTGGAATCGTCACCGCGAATTTGGGTACGAAGGTTTACACCTCGGAGAGCGAAATTTTTCCGAGGCGTGTCCTATACATACTTGATGAGCGAAAGCCATGACCATTGCCGCCTCCCGCGTTAATCCCTTTTTTCAACAGACCATCAATGCCGAGGCCCAGCAGCCCTCGAGCCGCCGGCCACGGGCTGCGGAGACTGGCCCCACCGAAGCAGGTGCACAAGCCAAAGGCAACAGTGAGTTGGCGGAGCTTTTTGCGCAGGTGCTACGCACGGCGCAAAGCACCGGGACGTTTAACGACATTCAGAACATTCCCCCCGCCTCTGCCTTCGGTCAATGGTGGTCACACCTGCACAATGCGATGAAGAACCCGCTCTTTGTCGGCTGGGCAACAGAAAAGGGAATAGATCGTACAAAATCCATAGAGATCAATCACAAAGAAAACTCCATCACGGCTCTCGTTGGCGGTAAGCGCAGAGTGTTTTCGGGCAGCACTGAAGGCTATGGGTGGGCGTCGATGATGGAGCCGATCCTGCAAGCAGCAAAAGCACTGACGTCCGCCTCTCCTTATATTATTTACTCCCCCGCAACCCCTACATCAGCGAGTTACCGGGCAGTGGCCGACTTCTATGGCGAAGGCCGCGGCGGCTTTAACAGGGAGGGCGCCGGCGCTCGCGCAGCGGAACTGGAACAAACCAAGACCTTTGACCTCGCAGAACCTGCGGCCAGGCGATCCGAAGACAACCTGCAGCACGAAAAGACCAGGCTGGCCGACATCCACGACCAGTGGCAGATCACTCTCAAACTGGTTGACGTCATGCTCCGGGCGGAAGATGAGTCCGAAAAGCTGATGCGTCGCACGAAGCTACCGCCCTATCATCATTTGTATCTAACGCCGACGTTGGTTAACGCTCGATTGGAGCACTTCATTCGCAATCAATTGAGCAACACCACCATAACCCTGCATGCCGACTCGCCCCACCGGCAGTGGGAGGAAGATGCCACCGTCAGCCTCGAAAAATACATCGGGGACAACGCTTGGGACATGCCCAAGAGCCGCGATGATCTTTACAGCCTCGGCCAGTTTCTGACCACCGCCCCCCTTTCCCAGCCCCCCCTGGGGAACCTCGGTGGAGCGTTGTCCTGGCCGACCCCGTGGAGCGATGACGATCGGCGGAACGTGAAAAACGCCCTGAGACAAAACACTCTGGGTATCAGTGGCCTGGACAACTATGACGAGCCTAAAGGGGTGCTGGGCTATCTGACCCACCAACAAGATTACGCGCCCTACCAATTGCGAAACCGGGAGCAGTTTATTCAAACCCTCCTGGCTACGCCCAAGGCTCAGGCGCTTGGCCTGGCGCTGCAGGAAAAGTTTGAAGGCGTATCGACCCCCAATAGCATCAACGACTGGACGCTGGCGGCCCTCAGCGCCACCCTGGATGAAGAATCCGACGATAGATCCACGTCGAGTCCCGCCAGGACGACCGTGGCCGGTTTTGATCTGGCGCGTTCTGAGCATTGGGGCAAGCCCCCTTCAGCCACTGTCACCGAGTTGGCTGAACACCTCGTCGACACGGGGCGGGCCAGCGCGCAGATGGCGCCTATTGCGGCCCACCTGTTGCTGGCACATAGGGCGCCTGCGTATGTGGTCAAGGAGATCCCCGATACTGTGACCTACGGCTCACATACCTGGGTGAGCTTCAGTACCGCCGTGGCGCGTATAGAAGCCCAAGCACCTGGCTCAACCGCGCGCATGACCTTTGCACAAGTCATGATGCGAAACGACATCGCGCCCGTCACCGACCAGGACCGGCACGTCGAGCAAAGGGCTCAATGGGAGGCACTTAAAGACTGGGGTGTTGCCAACGGGATAACCCCGTTGAACCCCCAGGATCAATACACCGATGATCAGATGCGCCGCGTTTCCAGCGCATTCAATCATCAGGTCGACACGTTGAGTGAGGCCTCAAAAACCCTATCGACCCCCATGCCCGAACGCGAGGAGATGGCGCTCGCGCAGCTCAGGCGTGTGTATGGTAATCGGATTCCGTTCGAGGAAAAGTGCATCACAACGTTCCCGGAGCGTCGTGACTACCCAGGGCCCTATTCAGTGCTGGATCTTTACCTCAAGGGTTACCTCCATTCTCGCCCAGCTGAAATCCACGATTGGGAGTCGTCAGGCACAAAGTTTCATATTCGCGATATCCAGGCCAACGCCGACCAACTTCCCGATATCAATGAGCAATTTAAAACTGCAATGTCAGCCTACTTTCCCGCGATCGAAAAAGCGATTGGCGCTCAAGTCGCCCACCTGATTAACACGATGCCTATTGAGGGCAGAAAAAATATTGATCAGTGGAAAATCACCCCGCTCTCGGAATACAACATCACTCAATCACCCTTTGGCCAAATCGTTGAAACAAAAGTACCCAATACCCTCCTGGTAAAAGCGGAACTCGACGGTGCCGAACATGTTTATGAAATCAACCTGCGTACAAACACTACGCGCAAACGTGATGAGCTGAAGGGCCATCCACTGGGGCCGCAATTTTATGCCGATGGGCATAGCCGCCGCAGGACCATGCTGAAAGCAGTTGAGCCTGCCGGCAGCTACTCGCCAAACGTCACCGACAAAAAACATTCGACCGCTACGCCCAACAGCTTTACAAGCGAGAAGACCCGATACATCGCCGGCGCGATGATCGAAAATGTCGGAATCCGCGAGCTGGAGCATGCGGCCAAGGGCATGACAACCTTCGACACCGAGGTCCCCTTCTACAAAAAAGTCCAGGAATTCATGCTGAATCTTATCCCGCTGCGTTCGGCCATCCAGAACTTTCAAGAAGGCAACATTGGCGACGGCATCGTTGACTTGGCGTTCGATGCCTTCGGCTTTGTCTTGGGGGTCGGGGCTGCGGCCAAGGCCGCAAAGGCAGTACAAGCAGGTGTATCCCTTGGCAGAAATATAGGCGCTGCAACCCGGTCAGGTGCATCCCTCGCCAGAAAAATTGCCCATGGGGCAAAAATCATCGGGCGCGGCGCCATTGGCGCCATCAACCCCCTGGATGGAGTTGTCGATCTTGGCGTCGGTGCTTTCAGGTTGGGAAAGGCAGGGCTCAAGGGCGCAAGAAACGCCTTCAGGAAGGTCACGCACGCCGCCGATGCCTATGATCTCGTGAGCGCCAGCAAGCGTTTCGACTCATCCTCATTCGGTACCTTCAAGCAAGGCAATAACATTGTGCAAGGCCCGGCGGTTCTTCAGGACGGGAAATGGTTCCACTATAACCCCGCCACCCGTCAACCCTACGGTACTGCCCTGCAAGACTTTGTTCCCTCCGCGACGTCAGATACGGAGATGCTCGCAAAATGGGCCACGGCGGACGGTATCGTCAAGAAGGTGGATGAAGCCGTTGTCAATCATTGGAAAAAAACCGTTAACACGCATCGAGACGGGCCTGGAAAAGCAGCGTTTGACCGCGGTTACTCCACTGGAAACCCTGAGACGATAAAGGGCTTCTCCAATAATATAAAAGCGGCAGGTATCATGAAACTGGCCGCAGACAAGAACATCACGGCTGAGCAAGTCGGTATGCTGGTCAGGAAATACGACGATCTCTCCTACGAACTGGGCCGGACCGGATCAGCGAGATTTATCGACAATATCGAGCCGCGTTTCGGAGACGTCATACCTATCCCACAAGTCCTGTACTTCTCCCAAACAATGCAATTGTCTGATGGGCAATGTGCTGCACTTTCGCGCGTCATGGCAAACGCCGCTGCAGAAGGTAAGGAACAGATATTAATCAAAAACATGGTCCTCGCAGCGGCATTTCCGGCAGGCCCGGCTTCCAGGGCATTTATCACGAAGCTTAGTAAGCTCCAAACCCAAGTGGGTGCGCGAAGTGCCTTCCATGCAGGCCAACCCGTACGACAGCTTTCAGTTAAAAGCATGGTCAGGGAACTGGCCGACTCCACTGTTTCAAAGTCAGTCATGATCGACTCTCCAGGCCATGCAATGGCGGCAGGGGTAAAAATCGATGGCACCCGCAAAACCTATTACTTTTATGATCCCAATTTTGGCATTGCGAATTTCTCAAGCGCGGAGGCGATGGAAAAAGGACTGGAAAAACTGACTCGCGATAAAAAATTGGTTCCGCAGTATAAAACCCACAGTACCGACCCTAATAAGTTGGAGTTCCAAGTTTTTAACCATGCAGACGATTGGCAGCAGAAAAACAGTGTTTTGGGTAAGGATGTTAAAGCACTGTATGACGCGCCAATACTTGTCCAGCCACCCAGCGTGAGAAGTGCTGAACGGTTCATAGACAATCTACTTAAGCAGCGTCTCGCTCAGCCCGGAACCCCGCCCTCCATTAAAACCCTGGGCGAGCTCAAAAGTGCGGACTTTGATATCCCACCCCAAATATATCGGGCTCATACGGCGGCTAACGACACCGCCGCAACCGGCCTCAGGCGTGCGGCGGGTGCCATAGCTTCCGGAGATGATTACCTCGCTGCCATTATCCAACACACTGCCCGGACAGGAGGCAGTAGTGGCGAAGTCATGTCTTTCAGCGCAAAAAAGGCAAAGGCCGAGAGCTTCGCCACGATGTACTCGACCGAAGATACTAAAGTGCCTGTCTTTACTGTCGACACCACGCAAGACCCTGGAGCCTTTCGTACAGTTGCCGACATCATTCTGAAGGATGGCGAACGCCTGATAGCCCAGAAGAAAATTACGAAAGCAACACTTTTGCAAGCCATTGAGAAATTGCATCTGCAGGAAGCTGAGGTGTTTTATATCAAAGGAGATGTACCCGCGGCATTTATCGCGGGTTAGTTTTAAACACTCCGTAACCCACTCGACTCAGACGCCTGAGTCGGTGGTCACCAAGCCACTTACGGAAGCCATGACCATTGCGGCTTCCCGCGTTACTTCCGATTCGCAACGCTGGTTCCCGTTTAAGCCAACAACCGCTGAATGTGCTCCTGCAACGTATCCAGATCAAACGGCTTGGCCAGAATCGGTGCGTTGCGGGTGATCGGGCTGTTGCAGTCGAGAATTTCCTGCGGGTAGCCGCTGATAAAGATCACCTTCAATTCCGGTCGCAGCTTGATCGCGGGCTCGGCGATCTGCACGCCGGAGATGCCGCCCGGCAGGCGATAGTCGGTCACCATCAGGTCCAGGTGCGGCTTGGTGGCCAGGATTTCAAATGCCTGCTCACCGTCAATCGCCTTCAATACCCGGTACCCGAGGCCCGACAGGTACTCACCCAACACAAACATAATCGACTCGTCATCTTCGACGATCAGAACCACATCTTGCGCATCTTCACTCATGGGAAGCCTTTGTCCGGTCAATTGCTGCTGATACGACCATAGGGTCACGCAGAGGTTGCGTCGGATTCACGATTGATTTCACGCCCCGGCCTCCAGGGGCAAACAGACGCGAAACAGGGCGCCTTCGCCTATCCGGCTTTCAACTTCGATAGTACCGCCGTGGGCCGCGATAATCTGTTCGGAGATAAACAGGCCTAGGCCCAGGCCCGCCACCGCATGGCTGGCCGACACCCGCTCGAACTGCTGGAAAATCCGCTTCTGGTTGTCTTCGCTGATACCAATCCCGTGGTCCCGCACCTCGACGCGCGCCTCCCCGTGCTTGGCATACACCCGCACTTCCACCGGGCTCTTGGCCCCGTAACGCAGGGCATTGGTCAGCAGGTTGGACACCACTTGCTCGATACGGAACTCGTCCCAGTTGCCCACGACCGGGCCTTCTTCGATCCATTTCACCGAGGACTCGGCCGCGGCGACTTGCGGGGCAAAGTTCTCCAGCAGGTTGCGCACCAGTTGCGTCAGGTCAAAGCGCCCTGGGCGAATGGACAGCTTGCCGGTGCGGATGCGCGACACGTCGAGCATGTCTTCGATCAAGCGGATCAGGCTCTGGATCTGCCGCTCATCGCGGTCGACCATGGCGTGCATCTTGTCCAGGGTGAACGCGGCGGCGTTGTCCCGGGCCAGGTGCATCTTGCGCAATTGGGTTTCCAGGATCAGCCCGTTCAGGGGCGTGCGCACTTCGTGGGCAACGATCGACATGAAGTCGTCACGCATGCGCACCGCCTGCTCAAGCTCGGCCTGGGTCGCCTGCAAGCGCGTCAACAAGGCTTCCTGCTCGCGACGGCTCTGCTCCAGGGCTTCCACCTGCAGCTTCATCGCCTTGCTCTGGCGGTAGAGGTCGACGAACACATTGACCTTGCTCTTGACCGCATGGATATCCAGCGGCTTGTGCAGGAAGTCCACGGCACCGCTTTCGTAGCCCTTGAACGCATAGTTGAGTTCACGGCCGGCGGCGCTGACAAACACGATGGGGATGTTCTTGGTCTTTTCGGTGCCACGCATCAACTCGGCCAGTTCGAAGCCGTTCATGCCCGGCATCTGCACGTCGAGAATGGCCATGGCGAACTCGTGTTCCAACAGCAGCGACAAGGCCTCGTCGGCGCTCAGTGCCTTGTAGACCTGACGGTCCTCGCGCTTGATCAGCGCTTCAAGGGCCAGCAGGTTTTCCGGCAGATCGTCAACGATCAGCAGTTTGGCCTGGACAGTACTTAACATGGGGACGATTCCAGGGAGGCCAGCAACTCGCCGATGCGGCTCAAAGTGAGGATATAGTCAGGTTCATGCAGCGCCAGGGCAGCCCGGGGCATCACGGCGACCCGTGCCTCCAAGGGGTCCTGGACCACGGTGATGCCTGCGCACTGCTTGACGTGGGCCAGGCCCCGGGCGCCGTCCTGGTTGGCCCCCGTCAGCAGGACCGCCAGCAAGCCCTCGCCATAGACGTCGGCCGCCGATTCGAACAGGTAGTCAATGGCGGGCCGGGAATGGTGCACACGGTCCTCCTGGCTCAGGGACAGGCTGCGGTCATGCTCCACCGACAGGTGATAGCCGGGGCCGGCAAAATACAGGGTGCCGGGCTGGATCAGTTCCTTGTCGCGGGCCTCGACCACGCTCATCGACACGCGCCGGTCGAACACTTCCGCCAACTGGCTGCGACGCTCGTCTGGCAGGTGCAACACGGTGATGATCGGCAGGCTGAAGCTGGCGGGCAAGGCGCTGAAGATACTCAGCAACGCCTCGACCCCGCCTGCGGAAGCGCCGATCACAATAGCCTCGATCCCGGATACCGGGCTGGCAGCAGCTTGGTTCATAATTTTCGGTAGATCCGTTCTTGCTTGACCAGGGGTTCGAACCGTTTGCTGTAGGCCGAGAAATCCAGGGTTTCCTTGCTGCCCAGCACCAGGAAGCCGCGATGGCACAGCGACTCATGAAACAATCCAAACGCCCGATCCTGCAACTTTTTATTGAAATAAATCAGTACGTTACGACATGAAATTAATTGAGTTTCTGAGAATACGCTGTCCGTCGCCAGGCTGTGATCGGCGAAGGTCACGTTCTCGCGCAGGGTCTTGTCAAAGATCGCGTGATCGTAAGCCGCGGTGTAGTAATCGGCAAATGAACATCGCCCACCGGCCTGCTGGTAGTTGTGGGTATACGCGCGGATGTTCTCCAGGGAAAAAATCCCCTGCTTGGCTTTTTCCAGGGAGCGGGGATTGATGTCGGTGGCATAGATGATGGTGCGCTCCAGCAACCCCTCCTCCCGCAGCAGGATGGCCATGGAGTAAACCTCTTCCCCGGTGCTGCAGCCCGCGATCCAGATCTTGATCGACGGGTAGGTCTTGAGCAGCGGCACCACTTCCTGGCGAATCGCGAGGAAGTGCGAAGGGTCGCGAAACATCTCGCTGACGGGAATGGTCAGGAACTGCAGTAACTGCATGAACGCCGTCGGGTCGTGCAGCACCCGCTCCTGCAAGGCCGAGATGGTATTGCAGTCGAACTGGCGCAGGGCATGGGCCACGCGGCGCTTTACCGACGCGCCGGAGTAATCGCGAAAGTCATAGCTGTACTTGAGGTAAATAGCCTCGATCAGCAAGCGCAGTTCAATATCGGTGCTTCGTTCCAATTAGCGTCTTTCCACTTAAATGCGTTCCATCTTCGGGAGCCATACCCGAATCAACGAAAACAATCGGTCAAGGTCGATGGGCTTGGCCAGGTAATCGTTGGAGCCCGCTGCCAGGCAGCGCTCCTGATCGTCCTTCATGGCCTTGGCCGTTACCGCGATGATCGGCAGTTTGCGCCAGCGCGGGTCCTGGCGGATCAAGGCCGTGGCCTCGTAACCGTCCATCTCCGGCATCATCACGTCCATCAACACCAGGTCGATGTCATCGACCTCATTGAGCTTCTCGATCGCCTCGCGGCCGTTACGGCCAATGACGACAATCGCGCCCTTGTGTTCCAGGGCGCTGGTGAGGGCGAAGATATTGCGCACATCGTCATCCACCAGCAGCACCTTGCGCCCCTCGAAGACCTTGTCGCGACTGCGGGCGGTCCTGAGCATTGTCTGGCGTTCATGGGACAACTTGGATTCGACTTTGTGCAGAAAGAGTGTCACTTCGTCCAGCAGGCGCTCGGGAGAGCGTGCGCCCTTGATGATGATCGAGCGCGAATACTTGCGCAGTTCGGCCTCTTCGTCCCGGGTCAGGTTGCGCCCGGTGTAGACGATTACCGGCGGGAACGAACAGATGTCTTCGGTGGACATGCGCTTGAGCAACTCGTTACCGAGCATGTCCGGCAGCTTGAGGTCGATGATCATGCAGTCGTAGATATTGTTGCGCAGCAGGTCCAGGGCTTCCTGGGCGAAGCCAACGGCAGTGATCTCGATGTCATCGTCGCCGATCAGGCGGGCAATGCTGTCGCGCTGCAAGTCGTCGTCTTCCACCAGCAGAACGCGCTTGACCTTTTGCGTCAGCTTGGCCTCCAGGCGCGCAAAGACATCCTTGAGCTCTTCACGGGTGGTCGGCTTGACCGCATACCCCACGGCTCCCATGTGCATGGCCGCCTCGACGCGGTCTTCGACGGAAATCACGTGCACCGGGATGTGCCGGGTCCCGGCGTGTTCCTTGAGGCGTTGCAGCACGGTCAGGCCGGAGTGGTCCGGCAGGCGCATGTCCAGCAGGATGGCGTCGGGAATGTACTGTTCCGCCAGGCTGTAGCCTTCGTCCGCGCCATGGGCCACCAGGCAGTGGTAACCGAGTTCATGGGCGAGGTCGAACAGAATGCGCGCAAAATTCGGCTCGTCTTCCACCACCAGGATGCAGCGGGTGGTAAACGGTGCCTTGTCACGGTCATCGATGAAGCGCGGGATCTGCGCCGCGTCGGCGACAGGCAGCGGCGAAACCTTGACCGGGGCCGGCGCGGGGGCCGGGACTACCACACGCGGCGCCTCGATGGCCGGTGCGTCTGCGTCACGCTCAACGTAGTGTTCCGGCAGCACCAGGGTGAAGACGCTGCCCTGGCCCGGCTCACTGGTCACACTGATGTAGCCGCCCAGCAGGCTGGCCAGGTCACGGGAGATCGACAACCCCAGGCCGGTACCGCCGTAACGGCGGTTGGTGGTGCCATCGGCCTGGCGAAAGGCTTCGAAGATGCTTTCCTGCTGGTCCGGCGCAATTCCGATCCCTGAGTCGCGCACGGTGAAGGCAATGCCCTCGTCCGGCTGGCGGGAGACCGTCAGGCTGACCTGGCCCTTCTCGGTGAACTTGACCGCGTTGGACAGCAGGTTCTTCAGAATCTGCTCCAGGCGCTGGCGGTCGGTGTACAGCATGTGCGGTGAACCTTCCTGCACCTGCATCTGGAACCCGAGTTTGCGGTCGGCCGCCAGGGGCTCGAACATCCCGCGCAAACCATCCACCAGGCGCGCGACGCTGGTGTTCTCGGGGCGCATTTCCAGCTTGCCGGCCTCCACCTTGGAGATGTCGAGGATATCGTTGATCAGGTTGAGCAAGTCGTTGCCGGCCGAATAGATCGACTCGGCAAACTTGACCTGTTCGGCGCTGAGGTTTTCCTGGGGGTTCTCTGCCAGCAGCTTGGCCAGGATCAGCGAACTGTTGAGCGGCGTGCGCAGCTCGTGGGACATGTTGGCGAGGAATTCGGACTTGTACTTGCTGGAGCGCTGCAACTCGTCGGCACGCTCTTCCAGCTCGATCTGTACGCGATTGAGCTGGACGTTCTTCTGGTCCATGGCATCGCGCTGTTCGGCCAGGGTCTGGGTCTGCTCGGCCAACTGTTCGTTGGTCTGTTCCAGTTCCGCCTGCTGGGTTTCCAGGTGCGCCTGGGACTCCTTGAGAATGCGTGACTGCTCTTCCAGCTCTTCGTTGGCGGTCTTGAGTTCTTCCTGCTGAACCTGCAGCTCTTCATTGAGCTGTTGGGTTTCGGCCAATACTTCCTGCAAACGCTGGCGATAACGGGCGGCTTCGATGGAGGTGCCGATGTTGTCGGCAATCAACTCCAGCAATTCCACGTCACGTTCATCCAACTCGCGCAAGAAGCCCAGTTCGATCACACCGTTGACCCGGCCATCATCGCTGGTCGGCACCACCAGCACACTGCGGGTTGGGCCCTCGCCCAGGCCTGAACTGACCTTGAAGTAGTCCACCGGTACATCGTCGAGGCGAATCAGGCGGTCCTGGCGGGCCGACTGGCCGACGATGCCCTCATCGTTGTAGATCGACTGTTCCTGCTGCTCTTGCTCACGGGAGAAGCCATAGGTGGCCACCCGAGTGAGGCCGCCGTGCTCTTCACGCACATACAGCGCGGCCACCGCCGAGCCCATGTATTGGGCGAAGAACTGCAACACATTGCGGCCCAGCATGTTCAAGGTCAGCTGGCCCAGCACCTGTTCGGCCAGTTCGGTCTGGCCGTTGCGCAGCCACGCTTGCTGTTCAAGGCGCTTGGCAATCCTCTGTTGCGACTCGAGGTTTTCGCTGTAACTTGTTGATAGTTCTAGTAGATTTTTTCTTCCGATATACGCCAGGATGCCGCTCAGCCCGAGCACAAACACCAGGTACAGGCTGACGCTGATAATGGTGGTGCGAGTGACGTCTTCATTGCGGGTGATGCGGAACTGTTGCTCCATCGCCACCGCCCGGTCGTACTCCTTGCGGATCTCGTCTGTCAGGCTCTTGCCGCGCCCGGCTTTCACGGCCGAGCGGTAGTCGCCGTTCTGGCGCTGCATATCAATCATCGACTGGGCGTAGGTGTTCCACGCCATTTGCAGCGACTCCAGGCGCTTGAGTCGGTCAACCTGCTCCGGGTTATCCGCCACCAGCACCTGCAAGTTGCGCAGGTCGGAGATGATCCGCGGCTTGGCCACTTCGTAAGGGTCGAGGAAATGCTCGTCGCCAGTGATCAGGAAGCCACGCATGCCGGTTTCCAGGTCAACCGTCAGCTTTGAGGTTTCGTTGAGGTTGTTGATCACCCGGTCGGTGTGTTCGACCCACTGGATCACCGACAACAGGTAGGTGATCAGGCACACGAAAAACACCGCGCTGAGCACGCCGACACCCAGGGGCAATGCCACGTTGCGGCTCAACAGTTTACGGAAGCTTTTCTCATCGACTGACGACGCGGGAGTCATGGGGATGCCTTGGCCAAATGCGGAAAAACGAGGAGTTTGCCCCAAAGTCGCGCCTGAGCGCTATTTTTCTGCCAGCATTGGCCACATTTACTGCATAACTCATTGAAAAATATACCAGCGCCCGTGTTTTTCTACAGGTTGCAATGCGCGCTGAAACGCGGCTTCGGCACACCACGATTGAGTAACACCGGAGGACATTCCTACGCATTACCGGCACAATGCCTACCTTGTTTCGGGAACTTGCCGAGATTGACGCAACTCATTAGAGGATGGTCTTTCAACTGATCAAGACCTGTACCCTCCACTTCTCGGGAACTCTCACTATGTCCGCCGCAGCCTCCACCATCCTTGTAGTCGAAGACGACGCCATCGTGCGCATGCTGATCGTCGATGTCCTCGAAGAGCTGGAGTTCCAGGTGCTTGAAGCGGCAGACGCCGAAAGCGCCCTGGGTATCGTCAACAATTCCGCGCTGACCATCGACTTGATGATGACCGACCACGGCCTGCCGGGCATGAGTGGCGTGGAACTGGCCGCCAAGGCCCGTGAACTGAGACCCGCCCTGCCGATTCTGTTTGCCAGTGGTTACGCCGAGAATATCAATGTGCCGGTTGGCACCCAGGTGATTGCCAAACCGTTCTCGATTGATCAGTTGCGTGACAAAGTCAAATCCATGCTGCCTTGACCCCATCCCCGTTGCCGCCTTTCACAGGCGGCACTTTAATCTCGTTGATGTCGACTGATCGATAGATCTTTGCGTTGAACCTCACGTGCCAAAAGACTTCCTGAGCAACTGAGTGCAAACTCTGCCTGCACGCAAAGGTTCAGCCGGTTGCGACTGTACGCGCCGACCGAAGCCTGCGTTGATAACCGCTGAAACCTCGACGACATCCGACTGATTCAGTAAGGACGCAACAACATGATTCGAACACCGACGCGCCTGCTGTTGGCGAGCCTCTCGATTCTCATGAGTACCGGCGCCTGGGCCGATTTCACCGCCACGCCGAGTGAAGCACGGGCCATTGCCAAAGAAGCCTACCTTTATGGCTTCCCGGTGGTGGAGATGTACAAGACTCTCTACACCCAGGCCGTCGACAAAGCCGGGCCGAACTTCAAGGCGCCGTTCAACCATATCGGCAACACTGCGCAAGCGATAACCCCTAAAGATACCGCCATCCCCACCCCCAACCCGGACACGCCCAACTCCTTTGTCTGGCTCGACCTGCGGGCCGAGCCAGTGGTACTGACCCTGCCCAGGATCGAAGACAACCGCTACTACGCCGTGCAGTTGATCGACCTCTACACGCAGAACTTCGGCTACCTGGGCACACGCAGCACCGGCAACAACGGTGGCCACTACATGGTCGTCGGCCCGGGCTGGAAAGGCCAGCAGCCAACCGATATCGACCGCGTCGTGTACAGTGAAAGCAACATCGCCTACGCCCTGTACCGCACGCAATTGTTCGATGAAAAGGACCTGGGTAAGGTAAGACAGATCCAGAGCGGCTATAAAGTCCAGACCCTGAGCAGCTACGTAAACCAGCCTAAACCCATCAAGCCGCCGAAAATTGCCTGGCCCAAGCCTACGCCGAACATGAGCGACAGCGTGCATCTGTTCCGCTATCTGAACTTCATGCTGGCGTACGCAGCACCGCAGGACAGTGAGAAAGACGTGCTCGCGCGTTTTGCCAGGATCGGCGTTGCGGCGGGCAAACCGTTCGACCTCAAGGCTCTGACGGTTGAGCAACGCAAAGCGCTGGATGACGGCATCGCCGACGGCAAAGCCGAGTATGCCGCCTTCAAAAAAGACAAGATCGATACCCATCAAGTATCCAGTGCTGACCTGTTTGGTAACCGCGACCACCTCCAGAACAATTACCTGTACCGCTACGCCGGCGCCAACCTGCACCTGTTTGGCAACTCCGGCGATGAAACGGCCTACCTGCGCTACTCCGTGGACAGCGAAGGCAAACCCGCCAACGGCGCACGCCACAGCTACACCCTGCACTTTGCAAAGGACCAGTTGCCGCCCGCCGACGCATTCTGGTCACTGACCATGTACAACGCCAAGACCAACCTGCTGACCCCCAACCTGAAAAAGCGCTACCTACTCACGTCGGGGATGTTGCCCAACTTCAAGCTCGACGCCGATGGCGGCCTGACGCTGTTGGTCGCGCACCACGAGCCACCGAAGGCGGAACAAAGCAACTGGCTGCCAGCACCACCCGGCCCGTTCTATGCCCTATTGCGCATTTACCTGCCCAAGCCTGAAGTGGGTAACGGGCAATGGAAGCAGCCACCGCTCACACCGATCAAATAGCACCCGCTCAAGTCGCGCACCGTTTGAGGCTTAGCCCTTTTTAAGCTTCAAAAACGATTGATGCAGGTCCGACGCCCAGCCGTCGATGACGCTTTTCACGTCATCGGCTTTCATCACCTGGGAGTCGTTTGCCAACGGTTTACCGGTGCCTTTGCGCACGACTTGGGCGACCACCTTGCCACTGGCACCATCGAGGAATTGGGCTTCGGTGCCCAAGGTGGTTTCCTGGTCACGAATTCCGGCGCCCGTGCTGACCGTGGCGACCACCAGGGCGACAGGAATGTACTCATATGGCTTGAGACTTTCGGTCTTGCTGCTGACGGCGGTGATCGCCGCACGCACCACTATCACGCCCGGGCCTGGTCCATCGGCCAGAGGCAAGGACTTTTCCAGTTCGCGCTTGAGCGCCTGGCTGTAGTAGGTGCTGATGCCCTGCAGGGTGCTTTCAGGGATCTTGGTGCTGGCTTGCGGCTTGGGGTAGAACTGGGTGGGCTCGATGTACACCGCGTTATAGCGGCTCAGACTCAGGTTGGGGTCCACCCAACGCATCACCGGCGCGCCCGATGGCGACTTGGCTTCCTTGAGGTTGCTGTAGTCGGAGAGAAACCCGGAGTATTCGTCCGGCTGCGTCACCTTGCTGGAACACCCCATCACCCCGATCGTGACAATACACACGGTGCTGATCATTATTCCCAGTTTCATCGCGATACTCCTTGGCTGACGTTGAGGAAGCGCTGAGCATTAGGTATAGCTGATGCTGGAGCTGCCGCAATTAAGCAAACCCGCTCGGGGCGGCCTGCATTAACAGTCTTTGACACTTTCCCGACAAAGCTCACAAAGACGCATGGACGGGCCACCCCTAGCATTCGAGCATCCAAACCACCCCTCGGGTGCTCATCATGTTTCGCACTTTGCGCAGTATCCCGCTGCTGGGCTGCCTGCTGGGCAGCATCGGCTGCCATGGCCAGCCACCGGCCCCGCCGCCTATCCCCAAGGGCGACTACAGCGCAATCATCCGCTACCTGCAAAAACGCATCCCCGTTGAAATGGCCAGGCAAGGCACCGCCGGCCTGTCCATCGCCCTGGTCAACGGCCAGGAACTGATCTGGGCCCAAGGGTTTGGCGTTGCCGACAAAACCCTCGGCAAACCGGTCACCCCTAACACCGCCTTCCGCGCCGGTGCCCTCTCCAAACTGCTCACCGCCACCGCTGCCCTGCAATTGGTTGAGCAACAGCGCCTGGACCTCGACGCGCCGATCCAGGATACCCTGCGGGAATTCTACGTACGCTCGCGTTTTCACTCCGACCAGGCCGCCGCCGACCGCGACATCACCCTGCGCCGCCTGCTCAGCCACCAGTCCGGGCTGCCCAGTGAACACCTGCGGGACGTGCGCAACACCTTCGCCATGGGCCAGATGCCGATGCGCATTTCCGGGGTGTGGCTGAGCACGCCACCGGGCACCCAGGTGGCCTACTCCAACCTCGGCTACGCCCTGGCCGGCGCTGCCATCGAACGCAGCAGCGGGCAAGACTTCGAAACCCGGTTGCAAAGCAGCCTGCTCAAGCCGCTGGAGATGAACCAGTCGAGCTTCGTTGGTACCGGCGCGCAACCGGGCTTCCGCGCCCGGGGTTATGAAGACGGCATTGCCAGCGCCGACGCCCAGGTACGCGACCTCGCCGCCGGTGGTTTGTGGACCAGCCCCAAAGACCTCAGCCACTACGTGCGCATGCTTTTTGCCCGGGGCCTCTACAAAGACAAACAGGTACTGGGCAGCCCGTCGATTGATGAAATGTTCACCCGACAAAACACCGGCAACGCCCTGGATTTCGACTGCCAGATGGGCCTGGGATGGTTTCTCGCGCCCTGCGGTGACGAGCCGGTGGCCCCGGGCATCCGCACCTTTCAGCACAGCGGTGGCGGCGACGATTTCGCCGCGCAACTGACAATGCTGCCGGACCAGCAACTGGCCGTGATCGTGATGGCCAACGACAGCAACGCCGAAGAGCTGGTGGTGTCCCTGACCACCGACACCCTGCGCCTGATGCTTCAGGCCCAGACCGGCAACCCGGTGTGTGCCGACACCTGCCAGGAACCCACCCACGGACTGAAAATTCGCCAAGTGCCCGCTGCCATTGACCGCACGTGCCTGGCCGGTTTCTATGCCACGGCCTGGGGCGTGTTCCGCATCAAGGACGAAAACGGCAAGCTGTATGGCGAGTTGGCCGACACCCGTTTCGAACTGCTGCGCGATGGCCAGGGCTGGCTGCGGGCACAGCAGAAGTTCCTGGGGTTCTGGCTCAAGGACCTGGGCGAGCTGGGCCGCGTACAGCTGGATGTGGTGACGGTGCAAGGCCGCCAGATGCTCACCGCCCGCAGCCACGGCCAGCGGGTGCCGGTGGGCGAACGTATCGAACCGACGCCACTGAGCAACGCCTGGGCCGACACCATCGGCACCTATCAGGTGCTCAACACCCATGAGCCCGACGCGCCCTTGAGCGGCATCAGCGTGCGCCTGGAAAACGGCTTCCTGGTGATCCGCGGCCAACTGCATGACGAGCCGCTGACCGACTACATCCTGCTGCCCGTGGACAACGCCCACGCGGTGCTGGCCGGCAACGGCTATGGCCTGGGCGACACCGTGAGCCGCCAGGTCAACGGCCTGAGCGCCTCCGGCTACCACTTCAAACGTACCGATTCTCCCCACAACCCCTTGAGTCTCTGACCTCACATGAAGACCCTCCTGCGTTCAAAACCCCTGTGCCTGTCCCTGACGTCGCTGTGCCTGCTGGCCAGCGCCGACACCCTGCGGGCCGAAGATTGGGAATACACCCTCAAGGCCGGCGTGGCCAACCTGCCCCGCTACAGCGGCAGCGACGAGCGGGTGACCGCGCCGGTGCTGGGGGCGGCCATCGTCAGCCCGTGGGGGATTTTCCTCGACACCGACAAGGGCCTGGGCTGGGGGTATGACGGCGGCGGCGCGAGCTTCAGCGCCTACGTCGGCGCCAGCAGCTCACGCAAGGACGAGAGCAAAAGCGGCCGGCCGGGCTCGAAGAAACTCAAGGGCATGGGCGAGATCAAGACCCGCGCCCAGGTGGGTGTCAGTGGCAGCTATAACCTGGGCGGGGTGATTATCGGCGCGACCCTGGAACATGCGCTGAAGGAGGACGATCACAAGGATTCCGGCAAGGCCTTCACCCATCTGGAACTGAGCCTGGGCACCAACCTGTATGACGGCGACTACGGTTCGCTGGACGCCAGCCTCAGCAGCCATTTTGGCGACAGCAACTACATGCAGACCTGGTACGGCGTCACCACCGGCCAGGCCGCGCAGAGTCGCTTCAAGGCCTACAAGGCCAGCGGTGGCAATATCAGCAACGGCATGAATGTGGTGTGGAGCTTGCCGATCAGCGAGCACACCAAATTCTCGACGTTGCTGGATGTGCAGTACCTGGCCGACAAGGCCGGCCAATGCCCGATTGTGGAGAGACGCTTGCAGACGTCGGTGATGGGGATGGTCGAGTACACCTTCTAATTGGGTAACCCAATCAAAAATGTGGGAGCTGGCTTGCCTGCGATGCAGGCACCTCGGTCTTTCAGTGAGACACAGGTGATGCTATCGCAGGCAAGCCAGCTCCCACATCTGATCTCCATCGTTCCTCGCTCGTTACTCGACATACGCCCACGTCATCCGGAACGACGCCCCGCCCCACTCCGAGTCCAGCACTTCAACCTGCCCGCCATGCCACTGGCACACGCGCTGCACCAGTGCCAGGCCAAGGCCGAAGCCGCCGGTGCGGCGGTCGCGGCTGGCATCCAGGCGCAGGAACGGTTCGAAAATCTTCGCCCGCCCTTCCACCGGCACGCCCGGGCCGTCGTCATTCACCCGCACTTCATAGCCGGCACCAAACTTCACCAGTGACACTTCCACGCGCCGGTCGGCGTAGCGAATCGCATTGCGCAACAGGTTGATCACCGCCCGCGCCATAAAGCGCGGCTCGATGCGGATGTAGTCGACTTCGCAGGTGCGCAGCAGCAACTGCACCCCTTCCGCCTCGGCCTCCAGAGCGACGCTGCCAATCACGCTGTCGAGCCAGCTGTGGGCCTCGATGCTTTCCCGGGTGATCTGCGTGGCGCCACGCTCCAGGCTGGCGTAGGTCAACAGCTCCGAGACCATTTCTTCCAGCTCGCCGAGGTCGGCGTACATGTCCTCGATCAGCGCGCGGCTTTGCCGTGGGTCGGCCTGTTGCTTGAGCTGGTCCAGTTCAAACGACAACCGCGCGATCGGCGTGCGCAGCTCGTGGGAGACCGCGTTGGTCAACTCGCGCTGATTGGCGATCAGGCTTTCGATGCGCTCGGCCATCTGGTTGAAGTGCCCCGCCAGCTCGCGCACCGTGGAGCGGCGCGGCAGCAGGATCCGTGAGCCGAGGTCGTTGTCGCCGAAACGTTGCGCCGCCAGGCGGATGTGCTCCAGGTCGCGCCAATGGGGCCGAACCCAGAAATACAGGACGATCGCCAGGCACAGGCCCAGGAAGCCATACGCCCACATGTACAGCCACTTGGGTTCTTCCGGCAGTTTGATTTCGAGCATTTGCGGGCCGCCATCGATGTCGACCAGGAACTCCATGAAGTCCCCCCGCACCAACAACTGCCCGGCGGCCAGCAGCTGTTTCTCACGCTCGGTCATCGCCAGTTGGTCACGCTGTACCAGCGCCAGGCGCAGCCCATAGTGCGGTTGCAGTTCGGCCAGGCGTGCGGCCCTGGCGTCCCCTTTCACCGGGCGCAATTGCTCCACCAGCCCATACGCCGGGCCGCGCAGGGCTTCGCGGTTGTAGGTTTCGTTGGCCTCCGGCAGCAGCTCGTCGAAGGTGTAGTTCACCAGCCAGATTGCCCCGGCCAGGCCGATGGCCAGGATGATATACAGACGCAGAAACAGCCGTAACATCTAGACCTCCCACGCAAACGGATTGAACAGGTAGCCCTTGCCCCAGATGGTCTTGATGCACACCGGTTCCCGGGGGTTGTCATTGAGCTTGCCGCGCAGCTTGCTGATGTACACGTCGACGCTGCGGTTGAGCCCGTCGAAGGCGATCCCGCGCATGCGGTTGAGAATGTCATCGCGGGAGAGGATTTTCCCGGCAGAGCTTGCCAGCAACCACAGCAATTCGAATTCCATGGTAGTCAGGTCAATCTTCTCGCCGCCCAGGCTGACCACACGGCAACTGCGGTCGATGGCCAGCCGGCCGAACTCAAGGGAACCGCGCACGGTGGGTTCCGGGGTCTGGCGGCGTTGCAGGGCACGCAGCCGGGCCAGCAGCACCGGCGGTTTGATCGGTTTGATCACGTAGTCGTCGGCGCCGGACTCCAGGCCGAGGATATGGTCCAGGTCGTCTTCCTTGGCGGTAAGGATCACGATAGGCGTGTCGGACACGTTACGAATTTCGCGGCACACATGCAGGCCGCTCTGGCCCGGCAGCATCAGGTCGAGCACGACGATCTTGGGCTTGAACTCCAGGAAAGCCGCCAGGGCGAGGTCGCCCCGGTGCACCGCCAACACCTCGAAGCCATGCTGGGACAGGAAATGGGCGATCAGCCCTGCCAGCTTCTGATCGTCCTCCACGAGCAAGACCTTGCCGAGACCCAAGTTATCCATAAATTTCCAGTGCACGCGCGGATTGAAGTGTGCGCATTATAGGTGGCAAGCTGGTCAACTAAAGCAGCTGGCCATCACTGGCCGACGAAGCTTCATGCTTTTAAGAGTTTTTAACAAATAGCCTGCAATCTTTAACGCCATCACAGGGAGTTGTATGCGCAAGGATTACCTGGCGTTCTTCATGTCGTTGTTCCTGTCCCGCCTCGCTGACCAGATTCTGTTGTTCATCGTGCCGTTGATCGTGTTCCAGACCACCAACAGTGTGTCCTGGGCCGGCCTCGCGTTTTTCGTCGAATCGTTGCCGCGTTACCTGTCGTTCCCGGTGTGCGGGGCGTTGTGCGACAAGTATCCCGCCGTGCGCATCCTGCATATCAGCCAGGTTTACCGGGCACTGGCCTGTGTGGCGGCGGTGCTGCTGTACGGAATGTTCGACGGGATTTACTGGATCGTCATCCTTTCGGCCCTGTGCGGCGTGTTGACCACCCAGGGCATCATGGCCCGGGAAGTGTTGCTGCCGCATATCTTCAAGCATTACAGCTATGCCAAGACCTTGTCCTATTCGCAGATTGCCGACCAGACCGGGCTGGTGCTGGGCCCCCTGGTGGCGGCGCTGATGCTGGAGGTGTGGGCGTGGCACTGGGTGGTCATGGGGATTGCCGGGTTGTTCCTGCTGGCAGACCTGGCCATGGGCATCTGGCAACGCAACACCACCGTCAATCTGGAGACTTTCGAGCAACACAATGACATCTGGCTGCAACCGCTGCGTATCGCCTTCGGGCATATCCGCGACCTGCCGGAGCTGAAAAAGATCATTGCCCTGGCGGTGGGCGTGAACCTGATCATCGGCGTGACCCTGGCGACCTCCGCCGCGATGGTCATCGGCCAATACGCCGCCGGCAAAGACACCTACGCCGGATTGCAGGCGGCGGGCGCGGTGGTGACCATTGTCATTCTGTTCTACCTGGCGCGTGCGTCCCTGCCGCTGAAGGTACTGGGCGGTTTGTCGTATTCGATGATTGCCGTGGGGGCGCTGATCACCGCGATCAGCCCGAATGTATGGGCGTATACCCTGGGCTTCCTGCTGGTGACCGGTTTCGACAAGATGTTCAACGTGTACATCCGCAGCACCCGCCAACGGGTGATCCCGGTGCGGGACTTTGGCAAGACGGTGGGGGTATTGACCTTGCTCAACAACCTCTCGCAGCCAGTGGCCGGGTTGTTGATTGCGCTGCTGGCGGCGCCGCTGGGGACGCAGACGGTGATCCTGCTGCTGGCCGGGATCACCGCGTTGATCGGTGTAGCGGTCGCGTCAGGCTGGCACGCCACTGTGAAAGCGGAACTCGACGTCCGGTGACTCGATCAGCTCCTGCTCGGCGGCGCGCACCCGGTCGATGACCTGGGCAATGTCCTTGGCATCGCCGTACTGGTAAGCCAGTTTCAGGTAACCCTGGAAATGCCGGGCCTCGCTTTTCAGCAGGCCGAAGTAAAACTTGCCGAGTTCTTCGTCCAAATGCGGCACCAGTGCTTCGAAACGCTCGCAACTGCGGGCTTCGATAAACGCACCGACCACCAGGGTGTCCACCAGTTTGACCGGTTCATGGCTGCGCACCACTTTGCGCAAACCCGACGCGTAGCGGCCGGCAGACAACTGGCGCAGTTCAATCTTGCGCTTCTTCATCAGGCGCATGACTTGCTCATGGTGCACCAGTTCTTCACGGGCCAGGCGCGACATCAGGTTGATCAGGTCGACATGGGAATGGTACTTGGCGATCAGGCTCAAGGCGGTGCTGGCGGCCTTGAATTCACAGTTCTTGTGGTCGATCAGCAAGGTTTCCTGGTCGGCCAACGCGGCCTGGACCCAGCCGTCGGGGGTGCGGCAACCGAGGAATTCGTGGATTTCTGGCAGGTTCATCGGGCTCACGGGCAAAGAATCACAAAAAGGGCCGCGATTATACCGACCACGCCGCAGACCGCCAGCCACCGGGCTTGATGTGCATCAACATGACGTGTGCCGGGCAGCAACTATAGTTGTTCCACGCCCACCTTTTTTGGAGAACCAGATCATGCAAGCCATCCGCAGCATCCTGGTGGTCATCGAGCCCGAGCATTCGGAAAGCCTGGCCCTCAAGCGCGCCAAGCTGATTGCCGGGGTAACGGGGGCGCACCTGCATTTGCTGGTGTGCGACAAAAAGCACGAGCATTCGGCGATGTTGAGCCTGCTCAAGGCGGGTTTGCAGGAGGATGGCTACAGCGTCACCACCGAACAGGCGTGGAATGACAGCTTGCATGAAACCATCATCGACGTGCAGCAGGCCGAGGGTTGTGGGTTGGTGGTCAAGCAGCACTTTGCTGACAGCCCGCTGAAAAAAGCACTGTTGACGCCGGCGGACTGGAAGCTGATGCGTTACTGCCCTACGCCCGTTCTGCTGGTGAAAACCTCCAGGCCGTGGGCGGGCGGGGTAATTTTGGCGGCCATCGACGTGGGGAATTCCGATGCCGAGCACCAGGCTCTGCATAATTCGATCATTGATCACGGGTTTGATATCGCCAGCCTGGCCAAGGCGCAGTTGCATGTGATCAGTGCGCATCCTTCGCCGATGCTGTCGGCGGCGGATCCGGTGTTTCAGCTCAAGGAGACGATCGAGGCGCGGTATCGTGAGCAGTGCAAGGCGTTTCAGGCGGAGTTTGATATTGATGACACCCACCTGCATATCGAGGAAGGGCCGGCGGATGTGTTGATTCCTCATGCGGCGCACAAGTGGCAGGCGGCGGTAACCATTATTGGTACGGTGGCGCGGACCGGGATTTCCGGGGCGTTGATCGGGAATACGGCGGAGGTGGTGCTGGATGCGGTGGACAGTGATGTGTTGGTGCTCAAGCCGCAGGAGTTGATGGATCATCTGGAAGAGCTGGCTAACGGGTGAGGCTTTTTTTGGGGGGGGCATATCCGTTTTTTGGGTGATGGCTTCGATGGGTTCCGCTCTTACAGCGGGTCACTTTTGAAAGGAGCCCAAAAGTAACCAAAAGGCTCTTGCCCCACCACTCGGCACCTCGCCTAGGCTCGGTGTGCCCTCACTCCGGTACTACTGCGCGGGCCGCCGCGACGGGGCGTCCCTGCCCCGTCGCGGCTAAACCGGCGTCCTGCCGGTTTACCCGCTCCGTACTACCTGCGTTCGGCCAGCGTGGTTTAACGGGGCGCCTAAGATCAAGATCAAAAGCAGATCAACAGCACAGCGGCCTACAGGCCGGCTTGAGTGGTGTGAAGCAAAGGCAACATCAAGA
>NZ_JARIXR010000054.1:0-26335 GCF_029269205.1 Pseudomonas sp. 1912-s
AACACCTTCCTGATGTCTGCCATCGCGTCACTGGTGAACACCTTCCTGATGTCTGCCATCGCGTCACTGGTGCTGGGTTTCTACAGCTTCACCTTGCCGCCTACCGCTCCGTTGATCCCCAATAAGCCCGAGGCCGAACGCAGGGATTGAGGAGCGGGTAAACCGGCAGGACGCCGGTTTAGCCGCGACGGGGCAGGGACGCCCCGTCGCGGCGGCCCGCGGAGCAATGCCGGAGTGAGGGAACACCGAGCCTAGGCGAGGTGCCGACAGGCGGGGCAGAGCCCTTTGCTTACTTTGGGCTGGGCCGGCATTCCGGCTTTTCCAAAGTGAGTCGCTGTAAGAGCGAAACCATAAGTAGCCTTCACCTAAAAAACGGATATACACACAACAGCCACGTAAAGAACCCGTATAGATTCAACCCAAGCCATAACGTTTACGTCGTCTCTATTGAGCAACTAATCCCCCCTCCACTACTGTGAACTCCACACCAATCACCCCCGCAGGAAGTCATCATGGAAAGTTCAACTTTAGGCATGATCGTCCTCTCAATGATCGCCCTGTTCGGCGCCGCCGCGTTCTGCTTCGAACAACTCGCCACCCGCGAATCAAAGAAAAAGAAAGCCAAATAAGCTGATCATCAAAAGCAGCAGAACCCCAGACTTTCAAGGGATACCCCACCCCCGGGCTATCCCTTGTTTTCGTTCGCCCACCCCAAACCCATCTATACACCGTCTTAATACCCGCACCGGCAATCAGTGCCCGAACTTGACGCCCAACCTCTTAACCTCCCCGCGTCCGCAATCGCGGCTTATTAATCAGGGGAGTTCCACCGTGCTCACACTCAAGTTCATCTATATCGCCAGCGGCTTATGCGCCGTCGGGCTGTTCGCTTATCTGGGCTATGCCCTCATTCGCGCCGAAAAGTTCTAGGGAGCCCGCCATGTACGACGTGATTTTTATCGGCCTCTCCCTGGTGTTTTTTGCCGCGACAGCCATGGCCATTGTCGCCATGGGCAAGATTTGAACGGAGCCTCGACATGCTAAGCACTTTGCTGGAATTTGCGCTGGTCCTGGGGTTGATGACCGGGCTCGCCGTGCTGATGGGCAAATGGCTGACCCGGGTTTTCACCGGGACCCGCCACGCCCTGCCGGAACGTTATACCTACCGCCTGCTGGGCATCGACCCGCTGGAAACCATGGGCTGGGCCCGCTACGGTTCTGCCCTGTTGCTGTCCAACGCGGCGATGATGCTGCTCGGCTACTTCATCCTGCGACTGCAAGCAGTGATGCCGATCAACCCACTCGGGCTGGCCGCGCAAACCCCGGACCTGGCGTTCAACACCGCCGCCTCTTTTATTACCAACACCAACTGGCAGGCGTACTCGGGCGAAACCAGCCTGTCGAACTTCAGCCAGATGGCCGTGATCACCTTCCTGATGTTTGTCGGTGCCACATCAGGGGTGGTCGCCGCCGCCGGCTTCATCCGCGGTTTGAGTCGCTCAAGCTCGGCGGATATCGGCAACTTCTGGGTCGACTTCACCCGCACCCTGTACCGCGTGATGCTGCCGCTGTGTGTGGGCATGGCGCTGGTTTATGTGTGGCAAGGCATGCCGCAGACCTTCGCCTCGCAAGCCCTGGCCACAACGCTTGAAGGCGCGCAGCAACAGTTGATTGTCGGCGCGGTGGCGAGCTTTGAATCGATCAAGCATATCGGCACCAACGGCGGCGGCTTCTTCAGCATGAACGCCGCGCACCCGTTCGAAAACCCGACACCGCTGACCAACGCCCTGCATATCCTGAGCATGTTGCTGATCCCATCGGCGCTGACTTACACCTTCGGCAGCATGCTGTTGCAACGCCGTCAGGGCTGGGTGTTTTTCGGCACGTTCCTGGTGATGTTCATCGGCTTCCTCGCGCTGGTGTATGGCGCGGAGCAAAACGGCAACCCGCTGCTGACCCAGGCCGGCGCCAACCAGACGCTGTCCATTGAGCAAAGCGGCGGCAATATGGAAGGCAAGGAGCTGCGTTTCGGCATCGCCGACAGCAGTCTGTTTATCGCCACCACCACTGCGGCCACCACCGGCTCGGTCAACGCGATGCACGACTCGTTGACCCCTATGGGCGGCTTCGTGCCCCTGGCGCAGATGATGCTCAACTGCGTGTTCGGCGGCGACGGCGTGGGCTTTATCAACCTGATCCAGTACGCGCTGCTGACAGTGTTCCTGGTGGGCATGATGATTGGCCGCAGCCCGGAATTCCTCGGCAAGAAGATCGAGGCCCGGGAGATGAAACTGGTGATGCTCTCGGTGCTCGCGCACCCCATCAGCATCCTCGGTTTCACCGCCCTTGCCGCCTTGTGGCCCGACACCATGGCCAGCCTGAATAACCTCGGCCCACACGGGTTCAGCGAGGTGCTCTACGCCTACACCTCGGGCACCGCCAACAACGGTTCGGCGTTCGCCGGGCTGAACGCCAACACGCCGTTTTTCAACACCACCATTGGCCTCGCGATGTTGATCGGGCGCTTCTTCACCATGCTGCCGATGCTCGCCGTGGCGGGCTCCCTGGCGATGAAAAAGACCGTACCTGCCGGCGCCGGCACCATCCCCACCGCGACGCCATTGTTCATGGTGCTGGTGGTGTTTGTAGTGCTGGTAGTGGGTGGCCTGACTTTCCTGCCGGCGCTCGCGCTCGGCCCGCTGGTGGAGCAACTGCAGTTGCTGTCCGGCCAGACGTATAACTAAGGACACGTTGATGACGACTCAATCGATATTCAAAGGGCTGTTGCGCCCGGTGCTGGTTTCGGCGGTGTTTTTCATGGCGCTGACCGGCCTCGCCTACCCGATCTTCACCACCTTCGCCGCGCAGTTGCTGTTCCCGTTCCAGGCCCAGGGTTCGCTGATTGAACGTGATGGGCTGGTGGTTGGCTCGGCGTTGATCGGCCAGGATTTCACCCAGCCTGGCTACTTCCATGGCCGCCCGAGCATGACCCTCGGCGCCGACCCGCAAGACCCGGGCAAAAGCGTCTCGCAGCCCTACAACGCAGGCTCCAGCGGCGCCAGCAACCTGGGCCCGACCAGCCGGAAACTGGTGGACCAGGTCGCGGCCCGCGTTAAAGCCTACCGCCAGGACAACGGCCTCGCCGCCGACGCCCAGGTACCCGTGGATGCAGTCACCGCGTCCGCCTCCGGCCTGGACCCGCATATCTCGGTGGCCAACGCGCGCATTCAGTTGGCCCGGGTCGCCCGCCTGCGGCAGATCCCCGAAGCCGACGTGCTGCAACTGGTGAACGAAAACACCGCCAGCCGCACCTTCGGTTTGCTCGGCGAACCCCGGGTCAATGTGCTGCAACTCAACCTCGCGCTGGACGCCCGCCTGCCCCTGCGTCAGCTCCCCCTTGCGGCCAGTGAGTAAGAGATTCCCCCATGATCAAGAAAGCTCGTTTACCTCTGTTTGACCGCGCCATCGTGCTCACTGCCTGCGGCGATGCGTTCAAGAAACTGCTGCCCCAGGCGCAGTGGAAAAACCCGGTGATGTTCGTGGTGTACCTGGGCAGCATCCTCACTACCCTGCTGTGGTTCCAGTCCCTCGGCGGCCAGGGTGAAGCCCCCAGCGGGTTTATCCTCAGTATCAGCTTGTGGCTGTGGTTCACCGTGCTGTTCGCCAACTTCGCCGAGGCCCTGGCCGAGGGCCGCAGCCGCGCCCAGGCCGCCAGCCTGCGCGGGATGAAGCGCCAGACCCTGGCCAAGCTGCTGCAACAACCCAAACACGGCGCGGCGTGGCTGCCGACCGAAGCGACGCTGTTGCGCAAAGACCAGGTGGTGCTGATCGAAGCCGGCGACCTGGTGCCGCTGGACGGCGTGGTGATCGAAGGCGTGGCCTCGGTGGATGAAAGCGCAATCACCGGCGAATCGGCGCCGGTGATTCGCGAAGCCGGCGGCGACTTTTCCTCGGTCACCGGCGGCACGCGGGTGCTGTCGGACTGGCTGGTGGTGCGCATCAGCGTCAACCCGGGAGAATCATTCCTCGACCGCATGATCTCGATGGTCGAATCCGCCAAGCGCCAGAAGACCCCCAACGAAGTCGCCCTGACGATTTTGCTGGTGGGCTTGACCCTGTTGTTCCTGCTGGTGATCGCCACGCTGAGCCCGTACTCGATCTTCGCCGTGGCCATGAGCGGCAGCGGCAGCGTGGTCAGCGCCACGGTGCTGGTGGCGTTGCTGGTGTGCCTGATCCCCACCACCATCGGCGGCCTGCTCTCGGCCATCGGCGTGGCGGGCATGAGCCGGATGATGTCGGCCAATGTGATCGCCACCTCGGGCCGTGCCGTTGAGGCAGCGGGTGACATCGATGTGTTGCTGCTGGACAAGACCGGCACCATCACCCTGGGCAATCGCCAGGCCAGCAGTTTCCTGCCGGCCCCGGGGGTCAAGGAAGCCGAACTGGCCGACGCGGCGCAACTGGCGTCCCTGGCCGACGAAACCCCGGAAGGCCGCAGCATCGTGGTGTTGGCCAAGCAGAAATTCGACATCCGCGCGAGGGACATCAACGCCCTGGGCGCAAGCTTTGTGCACTTCACCGCCCAGACCCGCATGAGCGGTGTCGACCTGCCCGAAGGCCGAGGCATTCGCAAAGGCGCAGCGGATGCCATCCGCAGTCATATCGAAGCGCTGGGCGGGAGTTTCCCGGCAGCCCTGCAGGCCAAGGTCGACGAAGTATCGCGACGCGGCAGCACGCCGCTGGTGGTGTCCGACGGTGCCAAAGCCCTGGGAGTAGTCGAGCTCAAGGACGTGGTCAAGGGCGGCATCAAGGAGCGTTTTGCCGAACTGCGGCGCATGGGCATCAAGACCGTGATGATCACCGGCGACAACCGCCTCACCGCCGCCGCGATTGCGGTGGAAGCCGGCGTGGATGACTTCCTGGCCGAGGCGCGCCCGGAAGACAAGTTGCAACTGATCCGCGACTACCAGGCCCAGGGCAAGCTCGTGGCCATGACCGGCGACGGCACCAACGACGCCCCGGCACTGGCCCAGGCCGACGTGGCGGTGGCAATGAACAGCGGCACTCAGGCGGCGAAAGAGGCCGGCAACATGGTCGACCTCGACAGCAACCCGACCAAGCTGATTGAGGTGGTCGAGGTCGGCAAACAGATGCTGATGACCCGCGGCGCGCTCACCACCTTCAGCGTGGCGAACGATGTGGCGAAGTACTTCGCGATCATCCCGGCGGCGTTTGTCGCGACCTACCCGCAGCTCGGTGCGTTGAACGTGATGCACCTGACCAGCCCCAACTCGGCGATTCTCAGCGCGGTGATCTTCAACGCGTTGATCATTGTCGCGTTGATTCCGCTGGCCCTGCGCGGCGTGACCTACCGCGCGATGGGTGCGGCGGCGTTGCTCAATCGCAACCTGTTGATCTATGGCCTGGGCGGCGTGCTGGTGCCGTTTGCCGGGATCAAGCTGATTGACCTGGTGCTGACCGTGCTGGGTCTCGCGTAGCACCGCAAATCCACTGTGTGAGCGGGCTTGCTGTGGCGAGCCCGCTCACACAATTGAACCGCATTTACCAGGAATGACATGCCCGCATTAAACGAAGAACGCCCCGACCCCGACGCCCTGCTCGCCCGGGTCCAGCAGGAAGAACAGGCCGCCTTGCGCGGCAAATTGCGTATCTACTTCGGCTCCAACGCCGGTGTGGGCAAGACCTGCGCCATGCTCGACGCGGCGCAACGGGAAGTCAGCCTGGGCCGCGACATACTCGCCGGCGTGGTGGAAACCCACGGCCGCGAGGAAACCGCCGACCTCCTCAACGGCCTTGAACAACTGCCCCGCGCCCACCGCCTGCACCGCGACTTTGCCCTCACCGAATTCGACCTCGACGCCGCCCTGCAACGCCGTCCTGCCGTGCTGCTGGTGGATGAACTGGCCCACAGCAACGTGCCCGGCTCGCGCCACCCGAAACGCTGGCAAGACGTGGAAGAACTGCTCGGCGCCGGCATCGATGTGTGGACCACCCTCAACGTCCAACACCTGGAAAGCCTTAACGATCTGGTGAGTGGGATCATTGGCATTCGGGTGCGGGAAACTGTACCCGACCATGTGTTCGACAACGCCCACGAAGTGGTGGTGGTCGACCTGCCGCCGGATGACCTGCTGCAACGTTTGAAGGACGGCAAGGTGTACCTGGGCCCTCAAGCTGAGCGCGCGTCGCGGCATTTTTTTCGCAAGGGCAACCTGTTGGCCCTGCGAGAACTGGCCCTGCGCCGCACCGCCGACCGGGTCGACACGCAGATGCGCGTGTACCGTCGCGAACAGTCGATCAAGACCCTGTGGCCCGCCCGCGAGCGGTTGCTGGTGGGCGTGGCCGGTGACGCCGGGGATGAGCGCCTGGTGCGCGAAGCTGCACGCCTGGCGCAAAAGCTCGAAGCCGACTGGATCGTGGTGCACGTCGCCGCAGCCCAGGGGCGCGGCGCCAGGCGCTACCTCACGGCGATGAAAACCCTGGCCCTGGCCAGCGAATTCGGCGCCGACACGGCAACATTGCCGGGCATGGACGTCGCCGAAGCGCTGGCCGCCTGTGCCCGGGAACACAACGCCAATCGCCTGGTGCTTGGCCATCACCCGCGCCGGGCATGGCGGTTCTGGCATCAGTCGGTGGGCGACCGGATCAGCCGGCATCATCCGCAAATCGACCAGATCGTGATTGCCCACGGCTTATTGCCTGCCACAGCCCCGCCCCATGAAAAACCCACGCCGGCGCCCGGCAAAACCCTGGCCTATCTCTGGGCGACCCTCGCCTGCTTCACCGCCAGCGCCATCGCCTCGCTGCTGCTGCAAGTGTTCGAGCTGGCCAACGTGGTGATGCTGTTCCTGCTCACGGTGGTGCTGGTGGCCCTGCGTTTCGGGCGCGGCCCCGGCGTCTGGGCGGCGATGCTGGCAGTGCTGTGTTTCGACTTCTTTTTCGTCCAGCCGCGCTACTCGTTTACGGTCAATGACACGCAGTATTTCTTCACCTTTGCGCTGATGCTCGGCATCGCCCTGATCACCGGGCAACTCACCGCCCGCCTGCGCCACGAAGCCCGCACCGCCGCCGCCCGGGAACGCCGCGCCACCTCGCTGGCACGCCTGGCCCGCGACCTGTCGGCGGCGTTGACTGTGGAGCAGATCAGCGAAGTCGCGCTGCGCACCTTCAGTGGCGTGTTCGAGGCGCGGGTCGGCCTGGCCCTGCCGGACGCCGCCGATGGCGTGCACAGCGTGGGCGCAGGCGGCTTGCCGATCGACGACAGCATCGCCCAGTGGACCTACGACCACGGCCAGTCCGCCGGCCAGGGCACCGACACCTTATCCGCCGCCAAGGGCTGCTACCTGCCGCTCAAGGCGCCGATGCGCGTGCGCGGCGTGCTGGTGCTGGAACTGGCACAAAGCGAACGCCTCAACGAGCCCGAAGAACGCCGCCTGCTGGAAGCCTGCATGAGCCAGTTGGCGATTGCCCTGGAGCGTGTGCACTTCGTCGAAGTGGCGCAAAGCACCCTGGTGCAGATAGAAGGCGAGAAGATGCGCAACACCCTGCTCGCGGCGATTTCCCACGACTTGCGCACACCGCTGACCACCCTGATCGGCGCCGCCGACACCGCCTTGCCCCATGCGCCGCCAGGACCGCTGACCGAGCTGCTGCAGGGCATTCATGAGCAGGCCACTTCCATGCAACGCCTGATCGAAAACCTGCTGGACATGGCCCGCATGCAAGAGCGTGGCGTGCGGCTCAACCGGCAATGGCACTTGCTGGAAGAAATCGTCGGCAGCGCCTTGCGCCAATTGCGCGAACCGCTGGCCCGGCATGTGCTGCACACCACATTGGACCCGCAGTTGCCGCTGGTGGAAGTCGACGCGCTGTTGATCGAACGGGTGCTGGTCAACCTGCTGGACAACGCTGCCAAGTACACCCCGCCCGGCACCGTCATCACCGTGGCCGCCCGCGCCGTGTCGGACAGCATCCTGCTGGAAGTCAGCGACACCGGCCCGGGCAGCGCGCCGGCCAATCTGTTCGAACCGTTTGCCCGTGGCCAGCAGGAGTCATCCGTCGCCGGCATCGGCCTGGGGCTGGCCCTGGCCAAGCGCATCGTCGAAGCCCACGGCGGGCGCATCGACGCCAAGCCTGGCCGCGAGCGCGGCCTGCATTTCGTCATCACTTTACCGGCGGGCACCCCGCCCTCAATGGACGCCCTATGAGCACTGCACGCATTCTGATTGTTGAAGACGAGGCCAATATCCGCCGCTTTGTCGGCATCGCCCTGCAGGATGAGGGCTTCCAGGTGTTCGAGGCCGACAGCGTCAAGCGCGCGTTGATCCACGCCTCCAGCCGTCAGCCAGACCTGGTGATCGTCGACCTCGGCCTGCCGGACGGCGACGGCAAACAGTTGATCAGCGAGCTGCGGGGTTGGCTGGCGGTGCCGATCCTGGTGCTGTCGGCACGGGATCGCGAAGAGGAAAAAGTCGCCGCCCTGGACGCCGGCGCCGATGACTACCTGACCAAACCTTTCGGCGTGCCCGAGTTGCTGGCGCGCATCCGTGCGCAACTGCGTCGACACGGGCAAACCGGCACGGTGGCGGCCACCAGCAAGGTGGCGTTTGGCGAGATTGAAGTGGACCTGGCGACCCATGAAGTGTGGCGCCAGGGCCTGCCGGTGCACCTGACGCCCATCGAATACCGCCTGCTGTGCGCGATGATTCGCGGGCAAAGCCGGGTACTCACCCATCGCCAATTACTGCTCGAAGTGTGGGGCCTGGATTACGTGGACCGCGCCCACTATTTGCGGGTGCATATGGCCCATCTGCGGCAAAAGCTGGAGGCGGACCCGGCCCAGCCGCAGTACTTCATTACCGAGTTGCAGGTGGGCTACCGGCTGGTGGGGTTGTGAACAGATGGGCGGCGGCGAAGTCGACAAACACGCGGATCTTCGGTGACAGGTGCCGGCTGGAAGACCACAGCGCCCAGAACTGGCCCTGGTCATCGGAATGGACGTCGAGCACAGTTTCCAGTTGGCCTTGGGCGAGGGCCTCGCGGGCCAGGAAGTCCGGCACGTAGGCAATGCCATGGCCGTCCATCGCAGCCCTGAGCATGGCCTCCATGTTGTTCAAGGTCAGCGCGGTGGGCAGGCGCAATTGGGTGATGGCCGGGTTGGCGGACAAGGTCCAGTCCATGATCTTTCCGGTGGTGGAGAAGCGGTAACGCAGACACGGGTGGTGCTCCAGGTCGCCCAGGGAGTGCGGCCGACCGTTGGCGCGCAGGTACTCGGGCGACGCACACAACACAAACCTGAACGGCCCCAGCCTGCGGGCCATCAGGGTCGAATCCGCCAGGCCGCAGCTGCGGATGACCACGTCGAAGCCCTCCTCGATCACGTCCACCAGGTGGTCATTGAAATCCAGTTCCAGTTCGATCTCCGGGTAGGCTTTGCGGAACGCCATCATGTGGGGAAAAAGAAAGCGATAGCCGATGGTGGGCAGGCTGACCCGCAACTTGCCCCGGGGCGCCTGCATGGCATGGGAGAGCATGGCGCGGGCGTCTTGCAGGTCGTCGAGAATTTTCCGGCAGCGCTCATAGAACAGTTGGCCTTCGGCGGTCAGGCTGACCTTGCGCGTGCTGCGGTGCAACAGTCGCACATTCAACGACGCCTCTAGCTTGACGACGTTCTTGCCCACCGCCGAGGCGGAAATCCCCATAGCGCGGGCCGCACCGGTGAAGCTCAGGGCTTCGGCCGTTTTCACAAAGGCGATCACGCCACTCAGGTTATCCATCACGCCATTACATCCATAGGGTCCGTTATGAACGGAATGTAAGCCCGTTTATCCACAATTGCATCCTGATTAGAGTCTTTACATCTTCAGACCTGCGGGAATAACCCATGAACATCACACACGAACCTGTGCCCGCCCCTGGCCGATATTCCATCCTGGCCGCGATTTGCCTGGCCGCCCTGGTATTGCCCATGAGCTTCACCGGCGGCGCCGTCGCCACGCCGTTTATCGGCCAGGCGTTTGCCGCCCAGCCCAGCCAACTGGAGTGGATCACCAACGCCTTCATGCTGAGTTTCGGCAGCCTGCTGATGGCCGCCGGCACCCTCGCCGATCTGTATGGGAGAAAGCGCCTTTTCTTGTGGGGCATGGCACTGTTCACCGTGGTCTCCGTGCTACTGGCAATGGCGCCGGGGATTTTCTGGCTGGATATATTGCGTGGCGTGCAGGGCGTCGCGGCGGCCACGGCGCTGGCCAGTGGCTGTGCCGCACTGGCCCAAGAGTTTGACGGCCACGCGCGCACCCGCGCCTTCAGCTTGCTGGGCACCACGTTCGGTGCAGGCCTGGCGTTCGGGCCGTTGCTCTCGGGGTTGATGATCGAGCACTGGGGCTGGCGCGCGATTTTCCTCGGCACCGCCCTGCTCGCCGGCCTCTCGCTGCTGTTTGCCGCGCCCAAAATGCGCGAGAGTCGCGACCCGCAGGCGCTGCGGCTGGATACCACCGGCGTGCTGACCTTTTCGGCCATGCTGGTGGCCCTGACCACCGCGGTGATCCTCGCCCCGGAACACGGATGGACGTCGCCGCTGGTTGATGCCCTGCTGGTGGCAGCGGCGGTATTTCTGCTGGTGTTTATCCTCGTCGAAAATCGCTCAAGCCAACCGATGCTGGACCTGCGGCTGTTTCGCTTCCCGCGCTTTCTTGGCGTGCAGTTGCTGCCGATCGGCACCTGTTACTGCTACATCGTGCTGATCGTGTTGCTGCCCCTGCGGTTTATCGGTGTGGAAGGCGCCAGCGCGCTGGATGCGGGTTTGATGATGCTGGCGCTGTCGGCACCGATGCTGGTGGTGCCGATGATCGCCGCCGCCCTGACGCGCTGGCTGTCGGCGGGTGTGTTGTGTGCCATTGGTTTGCTGATTGCGGCGGCGGGCCTGTGGGGGTTAAGCCTGGCCGGGCAGCCAGCGCATACCGTCGCCGCGATGCTGGTGATCGGGATCGGCACGGGGTTGCCGTGGGGCTTGATGGATGGCCTGGCAATCAGCGTGGTGCCGAAGGAGCGCGCAGGAATGGCGGCGGGGATTTTCAATACGACCCGCGTGGCCAGTGAAGGCGTGGCGTTGGCGATCACGATGGCAGTATTGGGCGCACTGGTTGCGCACCAGTTACACGGGAACGCAGCGGCGGATGTTTCAGTGATTGCACAAGCGCTGGTGATGGGTGATGTCCTGCAGGCCGGCACGGCGATTCCACTGGCCGAACTGCGCGCGGCCTACCTCGCAGGCTTTAACACCCTGCTGCAATTGCTCGCGGGATTCACCCTGCTGACAGCGATGGTGGTTTTTGCGTTTCTGGCTCGGCGGGCCCCCGCACGGGTCCAGGCAGAGTCGGCACTCAGTCGCTGACCTGAATCCCAGGCACAAAAAAGCCCGCTCAATGAGCGGGCTTCCTGTGGTGACCTGGCGTTCAGCGTTCCAGGTAACCGAATATGGCGCAGCGGACGGGACTCGAACCCGCGACCCCCGGCGTGACAGGCCGGTATTCTAACCGACTGAACTACCGCTGCGCGTAACACTAAGAAGCGAATGGTGGGTGATGACGGGATCGAACCGCCGACCCTCTGCTTGTAAGGCAGATGCTCTCCCAGCTGAGCTAATCACCCTTCACTTTCGGTGTGGGGCGCATTCTATAGCAATTTTTCGTAATGTCATGATTTAAATGCAATTTATTTAAAATATTTTGCCTTCCCCCGCGCGCGCCCTGCAAAACCGGTGCTTTGGGTGCAAACGCGAGTCTATTGCGTTTGCACAAGCCTTGGGCCCACAATTAACAATTATTCTCAATAACACCTGGGTCGCGCCTTATGTCTGTGGGTGAACCGCCGTTCCAACGGGAGATTACCGAGCTGTACAGCGAGCATCACGGCTGGCTGTTCACTTGGTTGCGCCGAAAACTGGGCTGCACCCACAACGCCGCCGACGTGGCACAGGACACCTTCGCGCGGATTCTGCATGCGCGGGAGTCCGTGACGGGCATTCGCGAACCCCGCGCCTATTTGAGCACCACCGCCAGGCGGCTGATCATCGACCAGGCCCGGCGCAAGCAGATTGAAAACGCCTACCTTCAGGAACTGATGCTGACGGTGGAAACCCTGGAAGGTTTTCAGTCGCCTGAACAGCTCCACGCCACCCTGGAAGCCCTTGAACACATCGCGTTTATTCTTGAAGGCATGCACGACAACGTGCGTCAGGCGTTTGTGCTGTATTACCTCGAAGACCTGACCCAGCAGCAAATCGCCCGCCAACTGAAACTGTCGGAGCGTACGGTCCGCAAATACCTGATCCGGGCCCTGCTGCATTGCAGCCACAGCGTGGACATCTGAGCCGCGCATGCCTGACTCCCGCCAACAGATCGACGAACAAGCCGCCGAATGGATGCTTCGCCTGCACGAAGGTGAATTGACCGAAGCCCAGCGCCAGGCATTCGAACGCTGGAAGCAGCAAGGTCCACAACACGCCGCTTCTGCCGCGCGCATGGAAGACGTGGTTGCACGGATGCAGGCCCTGCGCGGGCAAAAAGCCCCGGCGCGGGCGGCCTTGAATGCGGCGTTTCCACGGCCCGGGAAAACCCGCAAGCACTACGGCCGCGCGCTGGTATTGGCGTGCAGCCTGGCCCTGCCCGCTGCGGCGCTGCTCTACAGCCCTTACCCACAACAGTGGATGGCCGACGTGCACAACAGCCCCGGCGAATGGAAGACCCTGCGCCTGGCGGATGGCTCCACGCTGACGTTGAACGGCATCAGTGCGGCGAACCTGCATTTCGACAACCGGCAGCGCCGCATCGAACTGCTGCAAGGCGAGATCCTGGTAGACGTGGCTCACGATCGCGAGCGGCCATTTGTGGTGCAGACCGCCCAGGGCACCCTGCGCGCGTTGGGCACGCGGTTTGTGGTCAAGCGCGAAGACGATGTAACGGTGCTGAGCATGCTCGAATCCCGCGTGGCAGCAAAAAGCGCGAATGGCCAGCAGACGCTGGAAGTTGACGCCGGCTCGCAGGCGCAGGTCAGCGCGGACGCCGTGCGTTTGTCTGGGAGCATCGACCCGGCGAGCGTCAACGACGCCTGGCACCGCCATCAACTGGTGGTGGATAACCGGCCGTTGCCGGAAGTGCTGGACGAGATCGCCCGTCACCGTTCGGGCCGCTTGCAGTTTGATCGAGCCGCACTGGCGAATCTCAAGGTCTCGGCCGTACTGCCTCTGGACGACACCGACCGCACCTTGCAGATGCTGGCCCAAACCCTGCCCATCAAGCTGAGAACCTTTACGCCGTGGCTGGTGATCGTCAGCCCGGGCACCGAAAGTAAAAAATAATTATTCGCATTGCTTCCGCTTTTTTCCGGGCTGCCCGTCAAGGAAGGTATATCGATCAACTAAAGGACTGCCTTCACCATGCCCATCCCTTCCCACCCACGTCGGCGCCTGTTGAGTTGCGCGCCGCTGACGCTCACGCTGCTCACGACGACATTGCTGGATATCCACTTGGCCCAGGCCGACACGGTCAACGTCGCGGCACAAGCCTACGACATTCCTGCGGGGCCACTGGGTGCCACACTCAACCGGTTTGCCCAGCAAGCAGGCGTGGCCATTGTGTTCCAATCCCAGAACCTGGAGGGGCTGAATGGGCCGGGGCTGAAGGGCACCTACAGTGTGGACGCGGGGTTCGACAGGTTGCTTCAAGGCAGTGGTTACCGGGTGATCAAAGGCAGTCAGGTGTACGCAGTGGAAGCCATTCCTGCGGCTACTGGCGCCATGGAGCTGGGCCCGACGCAGGTCAGCTCCAACCAGTTGGGCAACGTTACTGAAGGGACTGACTCCTACACTCCAGGCAGCATTGCGACGGCGACACGACTGGTGTTGACTCCCAAGGAAACCCCGCAATCGGTGACCGTGGTCACCCGCAAACACATGGATGACTTCGGCCTGAATAACGTCGACGACGTGATGCGCCACACCCCGGGCATCACCGTGTCGGCCTTCGACACCGACCGCACCAACTACTATGCCCGTGGTTTCTCCATCAACAATTTCCAGTACGACGGCATTCCTTCCACCGCGCGCAACGTTGCCTATTCAGCGGGTAATACCCTGAGCGACATGGCGATCTATGACCGGGTCGAGGTGCTTAAAGGCGCCACCGGCCTGCTCACCGGTGCGGGCTCGCTGGGGGCCACGATCAACCTGGTGCGCAAGAAGCCCACGGCAGATTTCCAGGGCCATGCCAGCCTCGGCGCGGGTTCCTGGGACAATTACCGCAGCGAACTGGATGTGAGCGGCCCGATGACCGAAAGCGGCAACGTGCGTGGCCGAGCGGTCGCGGCCTACCAGGACAAGCGCTCGTTCATGGACCGTTACTCACGCAAAAGCCCGGTGTACTACGGCATCATGGAGTTCGACCTGTCCCCCGACACGATGCTGACCGTGGGTGGCGACTATCAGGACAGCTTGCCCACCGCCTCGAGCTGGTCCGGCAGCTTCCCGCTGATCAACGCCAATGGCGATCGCAATAGCGTAAAGCGCTCGTTCAACAACGCCGCGAACTGGAGCAGTTGGGAGCAATACACCCGCACCGCCTTCGCCATGCTTGAACATGACCTCGGCAATGGCTGGGTCACCAAGCTGCAACTGGACCACAAGATCAACGGCTACCATGCGCTGATGGCTTCGATTCAGGGTGACGAGCCACGGGCAGACGGCACCGCACAGATCACTTCGCAAAAATACACCGGGGAAACCGTCAGCGACTCCGCCGACCTGTACGCAAGCGGCCCCTTCAGCCTGGGCGGCCGTGAGCATGAACTGGTGGTGGGCGGCTCCATCGGCATTTCCGACTGGAACGGCAAGGGCTACTGGAACCTCGCCCCCAACCTCGTCGACTTCAATAACTGGCACGGTCACGCCCCCCAACCTTACTGGGGCGCGCCGCAGCAATACATCGATGACACCATTCGCCAGACCGGCGCCTATATGACCACGCGCCTGAACCTGGCCGATGACCTGAAGCTGCTGCTCGGGGGACGGGTGGTCAATTATCACCTGACCGGCAATAACCCGTCCTACCGCGAAACCGGACGCTTTGTACCGTATGTGGGCGTGGTGTACGACCTGAATGAAACCTACTCGGTCTACGCCAGCTACACCGATATCTTCATGCCCCAGGAAAACTACAACCGCGACCGGCAGAACCAATTGCTTGAGCCGGACGAAGGCCAGAACTATGAACTGGGCCTGAAGGCTGATTTCTTCGACGGCCGGCTGAACGCCAGCGCGGCGTATTTCGAGATCCACGAAAACAACCGCGCCGTTTCCGACGACGACTACAACAACCTGAAACCTACGCCGCAGAACTATGCCTACAAGGGCACCAAAGCCGTCACCAAGGGCTATGAGCTGGAAGTGTCCGGAGAGCTGAGCCCGGGCTGGCAGATTCAGGCCGGCTACACCCACAAGGTGGTGCGTGACGACCAGGATCTGAAGATTTCCACGTTCGAGCCTGAAGACCAGGTCAAGCTGTACACCACCTATAAGCTCAAGGGCAACCTGGACAAGCTGACCGTCGGTGGTGGCGTGCGCTGGCAGAGCGTCGGCTGGCAGGACATCTACAACACCCCCCATGGCGGTTATGAAGAGTTTTCCCAGGAAGCGTACTGGCTGGTGGACCTGATGACCCGCTACCAGATCACCAAGAACGTGTCGGCGACGCTGAACGTCAACAACCTCTTCGACAAGTCCTACTACACCAACATCGGCTTCTATAACTCTGCCGCTTATGGTGAGCCACGCAACTTCATGGTCACCACCCGCTGGGATTTCTAAACGCATAAAAAAACGCCCCCGATCACTGCACGTGATCGGGGGCGTTTTTATGTCCAAGGCTTTTTACAAACCCCAGACAGCAAAAAGCCCGCTCAATGAGCGGGCTTTCCGTGGTACCTGGCGTTCAGCGTTCCAGGTGACCGAATATGGCGCAGCGGACGGGACTCGAACCCGCGACCCCCGGCGTGACAGGCCGGTATTCTAACCGACTGAACTACCGCTGCGCGTAACACTAAGAAGCGAATGGTGGGTGATGACGGGATCGAACCGCCGACCCTCTGCTTGTAAGGCAGATGCTCTCCCAGCTGAGCTAATCACCCTTCACTTTCGGTGTGGCGCGCATTCTACGGAGCGACCCAGGGTCTGGCAAGCACTTTCTTAAATAATTTTTTTCAGGCCTTCCAATGGCTTAGCGAGGGTTGGCCTATGGCGCCATGAGGAGAATAATGCCCCCCTTTGTATATAAGGAGAGACTCACCCCATGTGGTTCAAAAACCTGCTTATCTATCGCCTGACCCAAGATCTGCCTGTTGATGCCGAGGCGTTGGAAACTGCACTGGCCACCAAACTGGCGCGCCCTTGTGCAAGCCAGGAGTTGACCACTTACGGTTTCGTCGCCCCTTTCGGTAAAGGCGAAGACGCGCCCCTGGTGCACGTCAGCGGTGATTTCCTGCTGATCGCGGCGCGCAAGGAAGAACGTATCCTGCCGGGTAGCGTGGTGCGTGATGCGGTGAAGGAAAAGGTCGAAGAGATCGAAGCCGAGCAAATGCGCAAGGTCTACAAAAAGGAACGCGACCAGATCAAGGATGAAATCATCCAGGCCTTCCTGCCGCGTGCGTTTATCCGTCGCTCGTCGACCTTCGCCGCCATCGCGCCGAAGCAGGGCCTGATCCTGGTGAACTCGGCCAGCCCGAAACGTGCCGAAGACCTGCTGTCCACCCTGCGTGAAGTGATCGGCACCCTGCCGGTACGTCCGCTGACCGTGAAAACCGCGCCAACTGCCATCATGACCGACTGGGTCACCACCCAGAAACCGGCCGATGACTTCTTCGTCCTCGACGAATGCGAACTGCGTGACACCCACGAAGACGGCGGCATCGTGCGTTGCAAGCGCCAGGACCTGACCGGCGAAGAGATCCAGCTGCACCTGACCACCGGCAAAGTCGTGACCCAATTGTCCCTGGCCTGGCAGGACAAGCTGTCCTTCATGCTGGACGACAAAATGACCGTCAAGCGCCTGAAGTTCGAGGACCTGCTGCAGGATCAGGCTGAACAGGACGGCGGCGATGAAGCGCTGGGCCAACAGGACGCCAGCTTTACCCTGATGATGCTGACGTTTGGCGACTTCCTGCCGGCGTTGGTTGAGGCCTTGGGCGGTGAAGAGACCCCACAGGGCATCTAAGTCTTAAGTGGGCACAGTCAATGTGGGAGCTGGCTTGCCTGCGATGCGGGCACCCCGGTTTATCAGTTACACCCGGGGGATGCCATCGCAGGCAAGCCAGCTCCCACAGTTGATCGGGTTAGCACTTCCAGCATTCTAATAACAAGGACCATCCCCATGCGCGCACTCGCCGCCTTGAGCCGCTTCGTCGGCAATACCTTCGCCTACTGGGTGCTGATTTTTGCCGTGCTTGCGTTCGTGCAACCGGCCTGGTTTATCGGCCTCAAGGGCGCCATCGTGCCGCTGTTGGGCCTGGTGATGTTCGGTATGGGGCTGACCCTCAAACTTGAAGATTTCGCTGAAGTCGCGCGTCACCCGTGGCGCGTGGCATTAGGCGTGGTCGCGCATTTCGTGATCATGCCCGGCGTGGCCTGGCTGCTGTGCCAGGTCTTTCACCTGCCACCGGAAATTGCCGTCGGTGTGATCCTCGTCGGCTGCTGCCCGAGCGGCACCTCCTCCAATGTCATGACCTGGCTGGCCCGGGGCGACCTGGCGCTGTCGGTGGCCATCGCCGCCGTCACCACCTTCCTCGCCCCGCTGCTCACGCCCGCGCTGATCTGGCTGCTGGCCTCGGCCTGGTTGCCGGTGTCGTTCATGGAGTTGTTCTGGTCGATCCTGCAAGTGGTGTTGCTGCCGATCGTGCTTGGCGTGTTGGCGCAACGCTTGCTGGGCGCCCGTGTACGCCATGCCGTAGAGGTGTTGCCGCTGGTGTCGGTGGTCAGCATCGTGGCCATCGTGGCCGCCGTGGTGGCGGCCAGCCAGGCGAAGATTGCCGAGTCGGGCCTGCTGATCATGGCCGTGGTGATCCTGCACAACAGCTTTGGTTTCCTGCTGGGCTACTTCACCGGCCGTGTGTTCGGGCTGCCGCTGGCGCAACGCAAATCCCTGTCGCTGGAAGTGGGCATGCAGAACTCCGGCCTGGGCGCCGCACTGGCAAGTGCGCATTTCTCGCCGCTGGCGGCGGTGCCGAGTGCATTGTTCAGCGTCTGGCACAATATTTCCGGGGCGTTGCTGTCGACGTACTTCCGGCGGATGAGCGAAAAAGAAGACCGAGAGCTGCTGGCAAGCAAGTCAGAAACTTGATCACCTGATCAATATTCGGCACTCTACCGGGCTTCGCGTGGACGACCTCGCGACGCTATCGCGCGATTAATTCAGGGGACGACCCCGCCTTATAGAAGCGAGGTCATCATGTCCTGGATCATTCTGTTTTTTGCCGGACTGTTTGAAGTTGGCTGGGCCGTCGGACTGAAGTACACCGACGGTTTCAGCAAGCCACTGCCCACCGCCCTGACGATTGCCGCCATGGCCATCAGCCTGGGGTTGCTGGGGCTGGCCATGAAGGAACTGCCGCTGGGCACCGCCTATGCCATCTGGACCGGTGTCGGTGCAGTGGGCACGGTGATTGCCGGGATTATCCTGTTCGGGGAGTCCATGGCGCTGTTTCGACTGGCCAGTGTGGCGTTGATTATCTGTGGGCTGATCGGGCTCAAGATCAGCGCCTGAGCCACTTACCGGCAATAAAAACAAGGTGGACTTAATAGTCCACCGAGTAGGCACGCTATTTACTACTCTGTGATACATCAGGCGTCATAGTAGCGTTCACGCGGTTCTTTCCCCCATTCCTTGTAAAGTGCATTTTCGTTATACGGCTCCGGGTTTGTACTGGTAGGGGGCGTTGAGGGGTCATTATCAAAATCATAAGGTTCACCGTCCGTTGGTAACCCAATGGCTTGCCGCTCCAAATTTGACTCACGAGTTGGCTTACGAGGATTGCCAGTTTCTGGCGGTACTTCAGTTTCCCCGGGCAAGAACTTACCCTCGACACCGTCATACGCATGGGCGAACTCATGGAATAGGGTTGAAACGCCTGGACGCTCGTACTTTTCCTTGATGAACGAAGGGTTGTAGAAGACCATTGCATCATCAGCCGGCATACCTGGCGTGTTATTAATGATGAATCCGTGTTGCGAATCTTGAGGTGGTAGCTTATCGCTTGCTTGTAAGTCCTTACGTCCCCACGAATATTCGATACCCTCCGACTCTTGCACCTTCTCTATTTTTATCGGCGCGGGAGTCTTGTCTAACGCCCCAAGCATTTTTTGCCCTACTGGAGAACCCCGAAAAAACTCTAGATCATCTTCAAAGCGCTGCTTGAACTCATCATCCCCTGTAACCTCAAACGCTTTTTTACCAACGTCAGACGGCGTCACCTCAACGAACTTAGAGTTTCCTGTGCGTTTTATAGTGTCGTCTTTCTTGCCGTAAACAATATCCTTATCAGATACTGAATTAACCGTATCCTGCCCCTTGCCGGTATAAATTGTATTCTGACCAGCACCACCATCTACAACATCATTTCCCTTCCCGCCATTCATGACGTTCTTCCCTCCGCCCCCACGCAGCGAATCATTGCCGCTGCCACCGTCCATGTGAGTGCTACCACCTGCTCCCCGCAACTTGTCGTTGCCGTTACCCCCATACATGACGCTATATGCCGAGCCTCCGGTGATCGTGTCATCCCCATCGTTGCCCTCGGCATACCCGACACCGCTGCCCAATTGAATGATGTCATTACCAACACCGCCGTAGACATTGGTCCTGCCGCCTCCAGCGTTGAATCGATCGTTGCCGGCTCCCAGCTTGACGCTGACGGGCACTTTAACGTCGTCGTCAATAGTGACATTGTCGTCTCCGCCGTTGCTTTGGATCTCAAGACGCTGCCGACCAGTACTCTTGGTATCGAACGGAATGTCGTAAGTCTTGCCATTAATCTCGGCGGTCAATTCTCCATCAGCCGACTTTTTAATATGAACCTTGTCCGCACCATCACCCGTCTTAATTGCTAGCATCTGATCTTTTGGCGGGGCATAAAATCCACGGCCGCCGCCGGCAACCTTTAACTCTATCTCAACCCCACCTTCATTGAACGGCATATTCGGGATGATCTTTATCGGCGCAGAAGGCTCCCCTTGTTTAGCCTGTAACTTATCGGAGGGTGCTGCAGAAAGAGTGTGTAAAGGCGATTGTGAAGCAGGAGGGTTAGTACTCACTTGCATATTCATCGAAATTCATCCTTAGCGTTAGATAACTACGATGACTGCGTGGTAACTAGACCGAAATGGTTCCGCAGGATGAGTGATTTTTTACCCGAAACACCAAACTGTGAGCGTTGTCCCACAGCAAAACCAGTCGGTGCTCAGGCCCTCCTGGGCAGAAGGTCCTGAGCACACGAACATGACTACTTGAGATCGCCCCTCAACGTGCCAACCAGACCCTGCAGCGCCTCGGGCGTTGCCGCCTCCACGGTCACCGGCGCGCCAGCCACCAACGTCACCCGCGACCAGATCCGATGAAAGAACCCCTTGTTCGGATCACGACTGAAGAAACTCCCCCACAACCCCTGCAACGCCATTGGGATAACCGGCACCGGCGTCTCTTCAAGAATCCGCGTGACACCACTCCGGAACTCGTTCATCTCGCCATCGGAGGTCAATTTGCCTTCCGGGAAGATGCACACCAGCTCGCCGTCTTTCAGGTAGTGGGCAATACGCTGGAATGCCTTTTCGTAGATCTGGATGTCCTCATGCCGCCCGGCAATCGGAATCGCCCCGGCGGTACGGAAGATGAAGTTCAGCACTGGCAGACGATAGATCTTGTAGTACATGACAAAGCGAATCGGCCGACGCACCGCGCCGGCGATCAGCAGCGCATCGACAAACGATACGTGGTTGCACACGAGCAGTGCCGCGCCTTCGTCCGGGATCAGGTCGAGGTTTTTATGCTCGACGCGGTACATGGAATGGCCCAGCAGCCAGATCATGAAACGCATGGTGAACTCGGGCACGATCTTGAAGATGTAGGCGTTGACCGCGATGTTCAGCAGCGACACCACCAGGAACAGCTCGGGGATCGACAGCTTGGCCACGCTCAGCAGCACAATCGAGACAATCGCCGAGACCACCATGAACAGTGCGTTGAGGATGTTATTGGCCGCGATCACCCGTGCACGCTCGTTCTCGGCGGTACGCGACTGGATCAGCGCGTACAGCGGCACGATATAGAAGCCGCCGAATACGCCGAGGCCAAGGATATCGAACAATACCCACCACGCCTGGCCATAGCTCAGCACCGCGATCCAGTCGTTGGCCTGGACGTTCTGCGGGAAGCCGCCGGAATGCCACCACAGCAGCAGGCCGAACACAGTGAGGCCGAAGGAGCCGAACGGTACCAGGCCGATTTCGACCTTACGCCCGGACAACTTCTCGCACAGCATCGAGCCCAGGGCGATACCCACCGAGAACACCGTGAGGATCAGCGTGACCACCGTCTCATCGCCATACATCCATTCCTTGGCGTAGGCCGGGATTTGCGTCAGGTAGATCGCGCCGACAAACCAGAACCACGAGTTACCGACAATCGAGCGCGACACCGCCGGTGTCTGACCCAGGCCCAGTTTCAAGGTGGCCCAGGACTGGCTGAAGATATTCCAGTTCAGGCGCATCTCCGGGCTGGAAGCCGCGGCGCGAGGAATGCTGCGACTGGCCAGGTAGCCCAGCACCGCGATGCCGACGATGGCGGTCGACACCACCGGCGCGTAATGGGTGGAAGACATCATGATCCCGGCGCCGATGGTGCCGGCCAGGATCGCGAGGAACGTGCCCATTTCCACCAGGCCGTTGCCACCCACCAGCTCATCTTCATGCAAGGCCTGGGGCATGATCGAATACTTCACCGGCCCGAACAGGGCCGAGTGCGTGCCCATGGCAAACAACGCCAGCAGCATCAATTCCAGGTGATTGAACATGAAGCCCACCGCGCCCACGGACATGATCACAATCTCGCCGATCTTGATCACCCGGATCAGCGCGTCCTTGTTGAATTTCTCACCAAATTGCCCGGCCAGGGCCGAGAACAGGAAGAACGGCAGGATAAACAGCAAGGCGCACAGGTTGACCCAGATCGAGCGGTCGCCGTCGATGGTCAGCTTGTAGAGAATCGCCAGGATCAACGACTGCTTGAAGATATTGTCGTTGAACGCCCCGAGGGACTGGGTAATGAAGAACGGCAGGAAGCGCCGTTTGCGCAGCAAAGTGAATTGCGAGGGGTGGCTCATCGTCCGTGTTCCTGCGTGGCCTGAGACTGTTATCGCCTTTAGGCTGTTATAGAAAGTCAGGCCACGACTTTACCTAATCCCGATTACTTATTCGCTAGTCCCGCAATGCAAGGCGATACAAAAAGCTCGCCTTTATAGGCGCCCTGTACGGTGCGCTTGGCCACGATCAGCCACATCAGCGCCAGCGCCGCCACCAGCACACTGCCGACGATACTGAAGAAGCCCAGGTGCAAGGTGCTCGCCAGTTTCAGCGTGGCCAGCGAGTACACGCCCAACGGGAAGGTGAAACCCCACCAGCCCAGGTTGAACGGAATGCCGGCCCGCAGGTAACGCACGGTGATCAGCACCGCGATCAGCATCCACCACAAACCGAACCCCCACAGGGTGATACCGGCGATCAGACCAATTCCATTGGCCATTTCACCGACGCCGGGCAAACCGTTGGCGGCGAAGATGGCAGGCGCATCACCGCCCAACACCAGCATGCCCAGGGCACCAGTGCCGATGGGGCCAAGGGCCAGCCAGCTCGACGCGGCCATATTGGCGTGGGGCAGTTTATGCAGGGCCATGCGTAGCATGAGGATGGTCAGGATGCTGAACGCCACCGGCAGGGAAAACGCCCACAGCACATAACTGGTCACCAGCATGACCAGTTGCGAATGGGCGTCGGCCAGGTGCGGCGCCAGCAGGCCACCGCTGGCGGCGGCGACCTCGGCCGCCACCACCGGCAACAGCCACACGGCGGTCATCTGGTCGATACTGTGTTCCTGGCGGGTGAACATCATGAACGGGATCAACACCCCGCAGGCCAACGCCATCGCCACGTCCAGCCACCACAGCACTTCGGCCAGGTGCAGCACGCCATCGCCCCAGCGCGGCAAACCGAACAGCAGAAAGCCATTGATGATGGTCGCCAGGCCCATGGGGATGGTGCCGAAAAACATCGACACCGTGGAGTGCCCGAAAATGCGCCGTGCTTCGTGGAAAAACATCACCCAGCGCGCCGCGTACAGCACGCTGAACAGCACAAACAGGCCGATGGTAAACAGCCACAGCCCTTCGGCGACGGCATGCAACCCCGGCACGTTGACCGGCAATTGTGCCAGCGCCAACGCCAGCACCCCGGTGCCCATGGTGGCGGCAAACCAGTTGGGGGTGAACTGGCGAATCACTTCCCGTGGACGGGTCAGGTGACTGAACGGTTTCAAACGGCTTTGAAGGGTATTGGGGCAAGTCATGGTGAAATCCTCTTCCTCGCATGAGGTTGAGACCATGGTAGAACCGAATCGAATATCTATATAACGGGTAATATCTCTAACTGTTATCTGCTTTATAGATATGCAGTCAAACACTGCCTTCAGTTTCAATCACCAGGATTCGCGCCGGGCCCTGTGGATGGGCCACGTGCTCGGTGCCGACGCTGGCGTAGAAGATGTCGCCGACCTGCAACAAAACAATCTGTTCGGTTCCGTTTTCGCGGTAGTGCATCTGAACCTCGCCATCCAGCACCACGAACACTTCTTCCCCATCATTGATGTGCCAGCGGTAGGGCTGGTCGGTCCAGTGCAAACGGGTGGTGATGCCATTCATGTTGGCGATGTCCAGTGCCTCCCAGGCGCGGCTTCCGGTGAAGTCCTTGCTGCGGATGATCTTCATGCGTGAATCCCAAGGCGTACTACGGGTGGCGGATTATTACCGAATCAATTGCCCGCCGTCGCCCTGCTCCTCGCCAAATCCTGCAACAGCAACGCAACCAAAGCGCCGAGCGCCAGCACGATCAACGCCACGCCATAACCGTCCGTGGTGGCGATCAAGCCGAAGCTGCGGGTGAGGTTGCCCGCCAACAGCGACGGCACGCAGAACGCCAGGTAACTCAGTACATAGAACGCCGACATCAAACCGGCCCGTTCATGGGGCAAGGCCAACGGCAAGACGCTGCGCAGTGCGCCGAGGAAACCCGAGCCAAAGCCGCCGCCAGCAATCAGCGTGGCGACGAAAAACAACGGCAGGCTGGCGCTGTGGACGGCTGTAAGGATCAGCGCGACACCCACCGCCAGCAGCACGGCGCCCAAGCGCAGGACCTTGTCCGCCGGACGGTTGCGCAGGCTGAAAATCATCACCGCCCCGCTCAACGTCAACACCGCGACAAGCCCGCCGCCGATCAGGTTCGAGGCAGACCCGGTCGCCGCTCGCACCAGCGAGGGCGCCAGGGACAGGTAGAAACCGCCCATGGCCCACACTGCCACATCCACCGGCAGCGAGATCCACAACGCGCGCCGCGCCTGGGGCGGCACATGCAAGGTCGGCCACAGCGAGGCCAGCGCGCCCGGGATCCGGCTGACCGTTTCCGGCAGGCGCCACACATAGATCGCCTGCGCCAGCATCAAGCCGAGCAAGGTCCAGTAAATCAAGGTGGTTGGCATCGGCGCGAACTCCACCAGCAGGCTGCAGCCCATGGCGCCGCAGGCCATGCCCAGCAAAGGCGCTACGCTGTTGATCAGCGGGCCTTGCTGACGGTCAGTGTCAAGCAAGGCGGCGCCCAATACGGCAGTGGCCATGCCGGTGGCAAAGCCTTGTACCGTGCGAGCCGCAATCAACCAGCCGACGCTGTCGGCATTGATAAACAGCAGCATTGCCAGCATATCGAGGAGCAGCGCGGCAAAGATCACCGGCTTGCGCCCCAGGTGGTCCGACAGTGAACCCACGGTCAACAGGGCCGCCAGCAGGCTCAAGGCGTAGATACCGAACACCAGGGTCAGCATGGCTGCCGAAAAATGCAGGCCTTCCTGATAGAGGTGGTACAACGGCGTCGGCGCGCTGGAGGCGGCGAGGAACGTCAGCAAGGTGATCGCCAGGAACACCAGGCTGGAACGATGGGAAGTAACGCTGGACATGGGCACGCTCCGCTAAAGCTAATATTTTGCTTTTGCGAAGTGTGCTACTGGATGGCGCTTAAAGCAAATTCTTTGTGTTAAGGTTTTACGCATGGCGATAAAAGAAGGCCTCCGCCCGGGGGGCCGTAGTGCCCGGGTACAAGAATCCGTTCATTCGGCGGTGCGCGAACTGCTCGACGAGCAGGAGCGTTCCAGCGTGACCGTGCCGCAGATAGCCGCCCGTGCGGGTGTCACACCCTCGACCATCTACCGCCGCTGGGGTGACCTTGCTGCGCTGCTGGCTGATGTCGCCATGGCTCGTCTGCGTCCGGACAGTGAGCCGGCTAACACTGGCAGCCTGCGCGGAGACCTGCGGGCCTGGGGTGAGCAATATCGCGATGAAATGAGTTCGGATCTTGGCCGGGAGATGATGCGCGATGTGCAATGCAGCCAGGCGCCGGGGTATTGCGTGGGGATTCTCACCGGGCAGCTGGAGATGATTCTGGATCGCTATCCGGGCGATGCTGAAACTGCCCCCAGTGTGGATCGGCTGATTAACCTGATCGTCGCGCCCACCGTGTTTCGCAGTCTGTTTTCTACCGTGCCGCTGCAGGTGGAAGAGCTGCATGAGTTGATTGAGTTGGCTTTGCTGCCGTAGGGTGGTTTGTGGGTTTGGGTGTATATCCGTTATTTGGGTGATGGCTTCGATGGGTTCCGCTCTTACAGCGGGTCACTTTTGAAAGGAGCCCAAAAGTAACCAAAAGGCTCTTGCCCCACCACTCGGCACCTCGCCTAGGCTCGGTGTGCCCTCACTCCGGCTTTGGAGCGTGGGCCGCCGCGATGGGCCATCCTTGGCCCAGCGCGGCTAACCCGGCGTCCTGCCGGGTTACCCACGCTCCAAAGCCTGCGTTCGGCCAGCGTGGTTTAACGGGGCGCCTAAGATCAAGATCAGAAGCAGATCAACAGCACAGCGGCCTACAGGCCGGCTTGAGTGGTGTGAAGCAAAAGCAAAAGCAAAATCAAAA
>NZ_JARIXR010000055.1:0-26072 GCF_029269205.1 Pseudomonas sp. 1912-s
GGATTGAGGAGCGGGTAAACCGGCAGGACGCCGGTTTAGCCGCGACGGGGCAGGGACGCCCCGTCGCGGCGGCCCGCGGAGCAATGCCGGAGTGAGGGAACACCGAGCCACAGCGAGGTGCCGACAGGCGGGGCAGAGCCCTTTGCTTACTTTGGGGCTTTTCCAAAGTGAGTCGCTGTAAGAGCGAAACCATAAGCCGCCGTTACCTAAATAACGGATATGTACCCCAAAAGCCCCCTACCCCTCACAATCAAAAACCTCCCCCCGCCTAACCACACTACCCGCCGCAAGCACCGCCCCCGGTGCCAACACACCATTGGCTCCAACCCGCGACTGATCCCCCAACAGCGCCCCAAACTTGTCGCACCCGGTACGCTGCAACTGCCCATCAACCCGCACCTGGACCTCCTTGTCATCCCGCTCATTACGGTAATTCGCAACGATACTGCCCGCCTCCAGATTCACCCCGCGCCCCAACACCGAATCACCCACAAAGTTGAAGTGCGCCAACTTGCTGCCACTGAAAACAAAGGACGTCTTGAGCTCCGCACCCGGCCCGAAGATGCAATATTCATCCACCCAGCAACCACCACGAAGGTAAGCCCCGGCCGCGATAAAACAGTGGGCACCAATGATCAGCGGCGCTTTCAAAACAGCGCCCGCTTCAACCACCGCAGTACGGTGCACGGCGATCTCGTCATGAATTTCGTAATCGTCGTCAGAAAGCCCCGCCAGCAATTGACGCACGATGCCAGGCGCCTGGATCACCAGTTCCCAGGGTGCAAGGTCAACCCAGGGTGCCAGCGGCGAACGGGAAAAATCAGCGATGTAATCGGTGAGTCGAATCAACGTCGAGCCCTCTACAGATCAGCGAAGCCCGAAACGCTAACACCCCCGTCACTGCCCGTCGAGCAGCACCGGCTTGCCCAGTTCGCCGATCTTTTCCAACCGCGCCCGCACAATGTTGCGGCTGATATTCAGCAAGCGCCCGGTCTGCAACTGGTTGCCATGGCAGTAACGATAGGCCGCACGAAAGACCGTCTCCTCGATGTGCTCGTAAAGGTCCGGAATGTTCTGCTCGAACAACGCATTCAGCGCCGCCTCAAGGCTCACCGGCCCGGTGATCGCGGGCGCGGCCTGGTTTGCCTCGTCCTGGCGAATGCCCGAGGAACGCATGTCCACCAGGTGCAGGTCCGGCGGCTGCACCAACTGATTACGGCACACCAGCAACGCATGGTGAATCGCGTTTTCCAGCTCGCGAATATTGCCCGGCCAGCTGTGTTCCAGCAGCTTGCGCTCGGCATCGATGCTCAGCGAAGCGCGGTTGTAGCCCAGGCGCTGGCAGTGTTCTTCAAGAAAAAATTCCGCCAGCGGCAGGATGTCGCCGGGACGTTCCCGCAGGGGCGGCAGGCGGATGGTGGCGACGTGCAGGCGGTAGAACAGATCCTCACGGAAGTGCCCGGCCACCACCGCGTCGGCGAGGTTGACGTTGGTGGCCGCCACCAGCCGTACGTTGATCGGAATCGGCGTACGCGAACCCAGGCGCACCACTTCGCGCTCCTGTAGCACCCGCAGTAATTTGACCTGCATGTTCAACGGCAAATCGCCGATTTCATCCAGAAACAACGTACCGCCGTTGGCGGCTTCAAACCAGCCGGCCTTGTGGGTGGTGGCGCCGGTGAACGCGCCTTTTTCGTGGCCGAACAACTCGCTTTCCACCAGGGTTTCGGCAAACGCGCCGCAGTTCACCGCCACAAACGGCTCACGCCCGCGACGGCTCAGATGATGGATATGACGCGCGACCAGTTCCTTGCCGGTGCCGGTCTCGCCGATGATCAAGGTGTTGGCCTCACTGGGGGCCAGGCGCTCGATACGTGCGAGCAATTCCTGTGAGCGCGGGTCCTTGAAGACCAGCACGGTGGCGCGCACCGACTTGGTCAATTCACGGGCGTTGGGGTGGGTGATCAGCGACATGGTGCATTCCTGGCAGTAAAAGCGCGTGTCAATAGTGCATGAAGTTTTCTATACCATTTAATTATTAATTAATATTTATATATTCCCAAAAAGAATATACCAACACATCGCACCTTACCTGCTGCTGGAGCAGCAATCGGCCAGCACCTGCCTGTACGCAGATCAGCACCAAGCCATTGCCAGGCAGTTCTTCGAAAACCCGCAAAGCCACGTTCTACAAGGCGTGCAGCGCGTTTTTCCACTGATGGCATGCAATCTGCTCTCTCCCTGTCAACGCCACCTCCCTGTAGGAGCCGGCTTGCCAGCGATGAGGCCCTCAAGCCTTGCACCGACTAAACGGACGCTTTCGCCGGCAAGCCGGCTCCTACAAGGGGTCGCGATCACTTAGCAGGGAGATCCCAATGAAAAGTTTCTGGCGCAACAGCATTGCCACCGTGTTCGGTGTGCTGGTCAGCACCGGCGTGCTGGCTGAACAGGCGCCACCGGCGTCGGTGAAGATCGCCATCGTCGCCTACACGCAAGGGGGCAAGCCGGTGTTCGGCGGCATCGCCGGGCGCGTCATCGAAGACGGCTGGCTCGAAGCACAACTGCGTGAACGCGGGGTCAAGCTGGAGTGGATCGCCCTGCCCCACGCCGGCGCCGGGCCGCAGATCAACGAAGGCTTCAGCAATAACAGCCTGGACTTCGCCGTGCGCGGTGACCTGCCTTCGGTGATCGCCGGGGCCGGCGGCGTGCCGGGCAAGCTGATCGTGCCCGGTGGCAGCGGCAACAATATCTACCTGGTGGTGCCCGAAGGCTCCACCGCGAAAACCATCGAAGACCTCAAGGGTAAGCGCCTGGCGCTGCATCGCGGCCGGCCATGGGAGTTCGCCTTCAGCAACTTCCTGGCCAGCAAGGGCCTGAAGCTCGACGACTTCAAGATCGCCAACCTCAACCCGCAAGTCGGCGCCGCGGCCGTGTCTGCCGGCAAGGTCGACGCGGCGGTGTTGCTCAGCGAGGCCTATGCCCTGGAAGACAAGGGCGTGGGCAAGATCATCTGGTCGACCAAGCAAGGCAGTAACGACTGGCGCCTGGTCTCCGACCTGTGGGGCACCGAGGCCTTCGTGCAGCAGCACCCGGACATCACCCAATTGCTCGCCACGGCCTGGGTGAAAGCCGCGTGGTGGATTTCCCAGCCACAGAACCAGGACGCCTATTACCAATTGTCTTCCCGCGCCGGCACCGCCGAAAGCGTGCTGCGCCGCGACGATCAGGACGACCCGGTGGCCTGGAAGGATCGCTGGGCGCCAAAAAGCGACCAGCAACTCAAGGCGCACTACCAGGCCCTCACCACCTACGCCCTGGCCAATCACCTGATTCGCGACACCTACGACATCGGCCCGTCACTGGCCACCGGCTTTACCAACCAGGCCCTGATCGACCTGAAACTCACCGACTACTGGCCAGCCCTGCGTGGCCAGGTCAGCACTAATCCGTAATAGGGAAATTGAGCATGAAACTGCCGCACTCCTTTGCCTTTGGCCTCAGCGTTCTGGCCCTGTCCATGAGCGTGTTTGCTGCCGACACCTACGCCCCCAAACCCGACCCGCTGCAAGGCGATGGCCGCGTCTCGGCGTTCTACACCTGGGAAAAAGCCATCCCGGCCGCTCCCGGCAAACTGCTGCGCAGCGAGCCTCTGGACAGCACCCTGAGCCTGGCCAACGCCGCCAGCGCCCAACGGATTCTGTACACCTCCACCGACGGCATCGATAACAAGACGCCGATCGTGGTGTCCGGTGCGCTGTTCCTGCCAAAAGGCACGCCGCCTGCCGGTGGTTGGCCGGTGGCGAGCTGGGGCCATGGCACTGTGGGCGTGGCGGACGTGTGCGCACCGTCCTGGCAAGGTCGCTCGTACCGTGACGTGGCCTACCTCAATCGCTGGCTGGCCGAAGGTTTTGCCGTCGTCGCCACCGATTACCAGGGCCTCGGCGTGCCCGGCGGCCACCCATTGCTCAATAGCCGCATGGCCGCCTACGGAATTCTCGACGCCGCCAAGGCCGTGGTCGCCGGGGTACCCGGGCTGGCCGACAAGGTGTTGATCGTCGGTCAATCCCAGGGCGGTGCCGGTGCCTTCGCTGCCGCGGCGTATGCCGCCACCTACGCCCCGGACCTGGGAGTGAAAGGCAGCATCGGCACCGGTGTGATCTACACCCTCGACTACGCGAAAAACCCCAGCGAAGAAGTGCGCAACAAGGTCGATCCAACCCTGGCCTACGGCTTCTACACCCTGCTCGCCGCCCAGCAATACGACCCGAGCATCAACCCGGCCGACTTCTACACCGAAAAAGCCCTGCCGATATTCGAGCAGGCCCGCACCAGTTGCCTGTTCGCCCTCGAAGGCGATGTGGAAGGCCTCGGCCTGAGCATCGCCAACACCAAGAAAGACTACAAGGGCAAGCAGCTCGCCCCGTGGCTGGCGCAAGTGTCCTACCCGACGCTGAAAACCTCGAAGCCGATCTTCATCGGCACCGGCGCCGAAGACACCACCCCGGCCGCCGCGACCCAGGTCAAGCTGATGCAGGACGCGTGCAAGGCCGGCTCCATCGTCGAAGGCCACCTGTACAAAGGCCTGGGCCACAGCGCCACGGTCAATGCGTCACTCAAGGACTCGATCCCGTTTGCCCACAAGGTCATCAACGACCAGCCGATCACCCCGATCTGCGCCCCCACCGCGCAATAAGCAGGAGGCTTGCATGAGCATCGAATTCTTCACCCGCCTGCCACTGCACGGCGAAACCCAGTTCCTGCCCGGCGACCCACGCAACCGTGGCGACTGGCATCGCGGCGGGCCCAGCACCGGCGCGGTGTCGGGCTTCAGTGTCGGTGATCACTTCACGTACATCGACTACCTCGGGCAAATCGCCAGGGCTGCGGAAATCAACGGCTTTGGCGGCGCGCTGATGGTCAACGCGCCCACCGGCGAAGAGCCATGGACCGTCTGCGCGCTGCTGGCCCGGGAAACCCGCACCCTGCAATTTGTCACCGCGTTCCAGCCCTACCACTACACCCCGTGGGTGGCCGTGCAGCAGGCGGCAACCTACCAGCGCGCCACCGGCAACCGCCTGGTGTGGAACATCATCAACGGCGGCTCGGACGCGATTCAACGCCAGGTGGGCGACTTCAGCGACCACGATGAACGCTACGAACGCGCCACCGAATTCATGGACGTGGTCAAGGGCTATTGGCACAACGAAACCTTCCACTACGACGGCAAGTTCTACAAGGCCGACGGTGGCGGCTTGCGCGGGCCGCTGAAGAAAGCCCAGTTGCCGCTGATCTGCACCGCCGGTTCATCCATCGCCGCCCGGGAGTTTGCCGCCAAGCACGCCGACTTCTACCTGATGCGCGCCGAACACCCGGACGAAATCGCTGCCCTGATCGCCGACCTGCGCGAGCGCGCGTTGAAATGGGGCCGCACCGACATTCGTTTCGGCCTGTCGATTGACGTGATCACCCGGGAAACCGAAGAACTGGCCCGCACTGAAGCCAAGCGTTTCTTCGACGAAGGCATCGCCCGGGGCGCGGTCAAGGCCGTGGCGGCCCATGCCGGGTTGCGTACGGCACGCAAGCTCAGCTATGAGCACGGCTTCAGCGAAAAAACCGAAACCCAGGGCTTCGATGACTTCTTCATCCACCCCAATGTGTGGACCGGCTTTGGCTACATCGGCATTCCGCCGGGCTGCGCGCTGGTGGGCAGCTACGAGAACGTGGTGGCGCGAATTCGCGAGTACAACGCCATCGGCATCGACCTGTTCTTCCTTGCCGGCTACCCGCACCTGGAGGAAGCCTACCGCCTGGGCGAGCACATCCTGCCGCACTTTTTCAATGAACGCGCCGAACTGAGCCGCCCCCAGGAGCCCGTGCTGGAACTGCGCTCCGCCAACGGTCCGGCCGGAGTCTGATGCCATGAGCCTACTGCTTAGCCGCCGGGACTTTCTCGGCTACAGCGTGACCGTCGGCGGCGGCTTGCTGCTGGCCGGTTGCGGTCCCGGGGACACGCCCAAAAGCGTCACCGCCAATGACCAGCCGCGCTACGGCGGGCGCCTGCGCCTGGGGATCCTGGATGGCAACCAGAGTGGCAACCTCGATGCCCACAAGCCCGTGGGCAGTGGCATCGTTCGCGGCTTTGCGCTGTACAGCAAGCTCTGGGAATGGGACGAGCAGATGCAACCGCGCCTGGCCCTGGCCGAGTTTGCCGAGCCGAATGCCGACGCCAGCAGCTGGACCCTGCGCCTATGCCCCGGCCTGGAGTTTCACAACGGCAAGACCATCGACGCCGATGACCTGATCTTCTCGATCCGACGCCTCACCGACCCGCAGCTGGCCTCACCCTACGCGGCGCTGCTGCACTGGGTGGACCGCGACAACCTGGTCAAGCTCGACAACCGCACCGTGCGCCTGAGCTTTCGCGACGGGCGCAGCTACATGCCGCTGGCAGAAACCTGGGTCAACTTCGGCGGTATCGTGCCGGTGGATTACCACCCGGTCACCAACCCGGTGGGCGCCGGCCCCTACAAGCTCAAAAGCTTCACCCCCGGCCAGCGCTCACTGTTTACCCGCTTCGAGAACTACTACAAGGACGGCAAGCCCTACGCCGATGAGCTGGAGATCATCGACTTCAAGGATCAGGTCTCGCGCCTGGCCGCCCTGCGTTCCGGGCAAATCGACATGGCCAACGTGATGCCCACCGAGCAGCTGCCAATCCTGCAAAAGGACCCGCGCCTGAAAGTCATCACCTCGGTGACCGGCAACTGGCTGTCGTTCGACATGAACCTCGACAAGCCGCCGTTCAACGACCCACGGGTGCGCGAAGCGTTTCGCTTGATGGCCGACCGTGAAGAGCTGGTGCGCCGCGCGCTGAACGGCCAGGGCCGGGTAGCCAACGACCTGTATGCACCCAGCGACCCGACGTTCAACCACGACCTCGGCCCACGCCCCTACGACCCGCAACGCGCGGCGCAACTGCTGAAGGACGCCGGCCAGGAAAACCTCGAGGTGGAATTGATCACCACCCCGGGGCCGGGCCTGAGTTCGGCGCTGGTGCTGGCCGAACAGGCCAAACGTATCGGCGTGACCCTCAAGGTCAAGCAGGTGGACCTGGCGACTTTCCAGGGGCCGCTGAAAAACGACTGGACCCTTAGCACCGGCGGCAGCATCGGCGCGCCATTCCTGGCCAGTGCGATCCATACCGACGCGCCGTTTGCGGTGTCCAACAAGACCCACTTCAACGACCCGCAATTCAGTGAGCTGTTCCTGGCCGCCATGGCCCAGCCCGACCTGGAAAAACGCAAGGCCCTGGTGCATCAGGTCCAGCAGATCCAGTACGAACGCGGCGGGATGCTGATCTGGGGCTATGCCGACTTGCTCGACAGCGTCTCCACCCGTGTCGGCGGCGCGCAATCCGAAGAGTCGCTGTTCAGCACCTGGCGCTTCGAAAAGCTCTGGCTCAAAGACACCGCCTGAGCCACTTACACCGTATCGCCCTGTAGGAGCCGGCTTGCCGGCGATGGCGTCCGGTCGACCGGCGCAGGGCTCAAGGGCCTTATCGCCGGCAAGCCGGCTCCTACAAGGGACCGTGCGCTCTTCATTCTTTTTATGGGGCATTTCTGCCATGCACGCTATCGCCTTGCGTTTACCTCTGCTGCTCGCCGCAAGCCTGCCAATCCAGGCCTTTGCCGCCGATACCCAACTGCAAACCGTGACCGTGCAGGCCAGTGCCAGCCAGTCCGATGACGACGCCCTGCCCACTCGCCCACCGACGTCGGTGTACGGCGGCACCGAGACCAAGGTCCTCGATACGCCGCGCTCGGTGGTGCAAATCAACGCCGAGCAACTGGCCAACGACTCGATCCGCAGCGCCGACGACCTGGTCAAGTACGCCCCCGGCATCACCCGGGGCGGCGGCCAGAACGCCGGCATCGCCCCGCAGTTTCGCGCCCAGGGCTCCGAGGTGTTCCAGGACGGCCAGCGCGCTTATGGCGTGCGCCACCCGGCAAACTTCAACGCCTATGAAGGTGCCGACATCGTCGCCGGACCGTCCTCGGTCACCTACGGCTCGGTGTCCGGCAGCGGCGGTTATGTGAACTACCTGAGCAAGAAGCCCGACTTCGACGCGTTCAAGACCAAACTCAGCGGTGAACTGGGCTCGTGGATACCGGACGGCACCTCCCGCAGCTCCAACAAGTTCAGCATCGACAACACCGGCCCCTTGAGTGACAACCTGGCCTACCGCCTGAGCATCACCAAGCAGCGCCAGCAGGACTTCTACGACAACGTCGACAACAACTTCGACGCTTTCTACGGCGCCCTCGCCTGGCGCAACGACAACGTGCGGGTGGACTGGAACGCCAGCTACGACAACTACTACGACTACAACATCACCCACGGCTGGAACCGCGCCACCCAGGACCTGGTGGACAACGGCAAGTACTACGCCGGCCGCGCCACGCCGATTATCCAGAACGGCAACACCCTGTGGTCACCGGTGCTGGCCTCCGGCGCCGCCGATGCGCCAACCCTGGGTTGGGTCAAACGCCAACGCAATGCCCAGGGCCAATACAGCGTGGTGGATGGCAGCTTCCAGACCGCCTCGCCCAACACCCAGAGCAACCCCGGCAGCCTGCGGGGCTGGGTGTATGACCCGACGCTGGCGGGTAACGGCGAACGCTCGCTGTCTTCACAAACCGGGCAACGCAAGGAAGACGAGAGCAGCTCCCGGCGCTTTACCACTCAGCTGCGCATCGAGGCCGACCTGTCGCCCACCATCACGGTGGCCAACAGCACGTTCTACCAACGCTCCAAGGACATCACCGATGCCGTGGGTTCGTTCCAGGTGCAATCCAAAGACAACATCTTCGACAACCGCTTCGAATTCCGCTCACGCAATGAAACCCGCCTGGGCAGCTGGACCCTGCGGGATGACAGCAACACCGGCCTGATCTATCGCCGCGAGTTCAACCAGTCGATCGCTGCCAACAACAGCTTCGGCTCCACCATCAACGCCTATGACTTGACCCAGGACCCTTCGGGCAAGAACCCCGGCGACCTGCTGGGCCTCACCGGTGCCAACCCGGCCGGGGGCAATGGCGCGTGGATCGGCCAGCCCGGCGTGCCGCAGTATTCGAATTACTACGGCTGGCTGAACCTGCCGCCGATGTACCCGGCCGGGCACGGGCTCTATGCCGAATCCGTGGCGCCCTACACCGCCGAAAGCACCTGGACCACCAAGACCCTGTTCAGCCAGCACAACCTGAAGTACGGCGACTATTTCGGCCTGAACATCGGTGCCAGCCGCAGCTGGATCGAGGCCGAGATCGATAACCCGTTCGTGCTCGCCGGCGGCAACCCGCGCAAGGACAGTGACAATTACCGGCTGTTCGCATTCCAGGTCAGCCCCTACGTCAAACCCACGGAAAACACCACGCTCTACTACACCTTCGATCGCTCGCTGGCGGTCAACACCGGGTTCTTTTCCAACGGCCTGGGGTGGGGCAGCGGCAGTGGCGCCAACCTGCTCAACCCGCTGGCGTTCCAGAGCCTGAGCGTGTTGCACGAAGTGGGCGTGAAGGTGGAAGCGGTGCCCAACCAATTGTTCATGACCCTCGCCGCGTTCAAGCAGGCCCGGGACCAGGCGCCAGACAGCAACAACAGCATCGCGCGGTTGGTGATCAAGGGCGTGGAAGCCACCGTGCGCTATCAGCCGGATGACCACCTGCGCAGCGGCTTGAACCTGTCCAAGCTCAACGCCTACAACGAATTCACCTCCCAGGCGGGCTTTGCCTCGGCCGGGTTCGTGCCCGACAACGGCACGGTGTTCGGCGACAACAACAGCCTCAACCAGCGGCCGTCCGGGCGTTTCGACGCGGTGCAGATTCCTGAATACACCGCCAGTGGCTACGTCGACTACCGCTTCGACTCGGGCTTTGGCGCCGAGCTGTCCGGCTGGTGGACCAGCAACTGGTACCTGAACCTGAGCAAGACCGTAAAGATCCCCAACGAATACAACCTCGACCTTGCCGTGTACTACCGCCAGCCGCAGTGGAGCACCACCTTGCGCGTGCTGAACCTGACCAACGAGCTGAACTTCGTCAGCGGCCTGGCCGGCTCCACCAATACCTTCCTGCAACCGATGCCGGGCCGCACCTTGCTGGCCCAGGTCGACTACCAGTTCTAACCCTCAAAGGAGCCTCAGCATGTCCATTGAATTTGTCGGCATGATCTTCCCCCGCCAATGGTCCGAGACCCGTGGCGTGCGCAGCCCGGATTTCGACCTCGATTTTATCCGCCACCACGCCCGCGCCCATGAGCACGCAGGCTTTGACCGGGTGCTGATCGCCAGCGGGCCCGGCAGTGCCGACAGCCTGCAAATCGCCGCCTACGCGGCGGCGCACACCGAACGCCTGGGTTTCATGATCGCCCACCGCCCGGGACTCACTGCCCCGACAGTCGCAGCCCGGGCCTTCGCCACGCTGGACCACACCACCGGCGGCGGGCGCATTCGCCTGCACGCCATCACCGGCATCACCGCCGAGCCCCAGGAAGGCGACTTCCTGCTGGACAAGACCGAGCGCTACCAACGCACCGACGAATACCTGGAAATTGTGCGGCGTACGTGGACCGCCGAAGAGCCGTTCGACTTCGAGGGCAAGTATTTCAACATCAAGGGCGCGTTTTCCCCGGTCAAGCCGCTGCAACAGCCCCATATCCCGATTTCGTTTGGCGGCTCGTCGGACATTGCCTACCAGATTGCGGTCAAGCATGCGGATCTGTATGCGCTGTGGGGCGAACCGTTGAGCGGTGTGGCGGAGCAGATTGCCAAGCTCAAGGCGGCGGCCAGTGCAGCGGGTGTGCAGGCGCCGCGGGTGAGTTTATCGGTGCGCCTGATTTTGGGCGCGACCGAGGAACTGGCCTGGCAACGGGCCGAGCAGATTCTGGAGCAGATCAAGGCCAATCCACAGTTTGCAGCGGGCAGTCCGTGGCAGAAGCGAATCAAGGGAACGGGGTCGGAACGCTTGCTGGCAGCGGCGGCATTAGGCGATCGGCATGACCGCGCGTTGTGGATGCCGACGGCGACGGCTGTGGGGGCATATGGCGACACCACGGCATTGGTAGGCACACCGGAGACCGTGGCCCAGGCGCTGCTGGATTATGTGGACCTGGGGGTCACGACGTTTTTGAACCGGGGGTATGACCCGCTGTATGACACCGTGGATTATGGGCGCTGGATCATTCCGGCAGTGCGCGAGGAAGCCCGGCGCAGAAAGTCCGCGTAAAGACGGCCTCCGCCATCGCCGGCAAGCCGGCTCCTACAGTAAAACGCGCACACCTGTAGCAGCCGGCTTGCCGGCGATGGCGCCCCCACAGACACACCCTGAGCCAAAAGCCCGCCCCAAATCTCGACGTTACGCACTAGCCTTCCCTGCCTGTATTTCCAACAGGAGGACAAGGAATGTCCACGCTTCCCCACGCCAAACACCTACGCACCGGCCGCTATTCCGAACCCGGGCAGATTTACATGCTGACAGCAGTCACCCAGCACCGCGATCCTGTCTTCACCGATTGGCGGGTAGGCCGATTAGTCGTTCATCAATTCCGTCAGGCCCCAACCGAAGGTTTGGTTGACTCTCTCGCCTGGGTCGTCATGCCCGATCATTTCCATTGGCTGGTCGAGCTCAAACACAGCACGTTGCCGCAACTGATGCTTGCAACAAAGTCCCGCAGTGCGCGTGCGGTTAACGCGCACCTGGGGCGCTCGGGGCGTTTCTGGCAGAAAGGTTTTCACGATCGGGCCATTCGCCGGGAGGAAGACCTGCAGGCCGTGGCTCGTTACATCATCGCCAACCCAATACGGGCGGGGCTGGTGCGGCGGGTACATGACTATCCGCTGTGGGATGCCATTTGGGTGTGAACGGACGGACGCCATCGCCGGCAAGCCGGCTCCTACAGGTTTCGTGTAGGAGCCGGCTTGCCGGCGATCACTGCGCAGCAGTGTCGGTCAGCCCAGCGAGGGCGAATGCTCCAGCAACGTCTGCGTATACGTCGCCTGCGGCTGATCCAGCACGCTATCCACCGCGCCCTGCTCCACCACCCGCCCGACCTTCAGCACCAGCACCCGGTCGGCAATCGCCCGCACCACGCCCAGGTCGTGGGTGACAAACAACAACGTCAAACCGTCCCGCTGCAACTGGCGCAGCAAATCCAGGATCGACGCCTGCACCGAGACGTCCAGCGCCGAGGTGATCTCATCGCAGATCAGCAGCTTCGGCTCACACAACAGCGCCCGGGCAATCGCCACGCGCTGGCGCTCACCGCCAGACAGGCTGTGGGGATACAACCCGGCCACTGACGCCGGCAGCGATACGCGCTTGAGCACCGCCTCCACCCGTTCCCGTGCGGCGGCGCCGCTCACTGCAAAGAAATGCGCCAGCGGTGCACTCAAGGTCTGGTACACCGTCTGCCGCGGATTCAACGCCCTATACGGGTTCTGGAAGATGTACTGAATCTGGTGCCGCAACCCCGCCTCACGCTGCCGTGCCTGCAGCGGCAACGGTTGCCCGGCATAACGCAGCTCGCCTTCGGCATTCTCCCCCAACCCGGCAACGGCCCGCGCGAGGCTGGTCTTGCCGGAGCCGGACTCGCCCACCAGCGCCAGGCATTCCCCCGGCAGCAGCTGCAGCGACACGTCAAACAGCACCTGCCGGTCATACGCCACGTTCAACCCGCTGATCTCCAGCAAGGCGGTATCGGTGCGCGCATCCACGGCAGCAATCGGTGCCAGGGCGATGCGTTGCAACGGCTGATCATGGGGCGTGAAACACGCCACTTCATGCCCCGCCGACAGCGTCTGCAATAGCGGTTCCTGCTGTGAACACTCAGGCCCAAAACGCTCACACCGCGGCCCGAAGCCACAGCCTTGCGGCCGCTGCCCCGGTGCCGGGGCATGCCCGCCAATCGCCCGTAATTCACGGCGCCCGGCCACATCGGGAATCGCCGCCAGCAAGCCTCGGGTGTAGGGATGGGATGGCCGACTGAACAACCCTTCCCGGCTGGCCGTTTCAACAATCCGCCCGGCGTACATCACCATCACCCGGTCCACCAGGTCCTTGATCACCGCCAGGTCATGGGACACATACACCGCCGCCACGCCCTGGCTTTTGCACAAGCGGCGCAAGGTGGCGAGGATATGCGCCTGGGTGGTGACGTCCAGCGCGGTGGTGGGCTCGTCCAGTACGATCAGCCGGGGCCGCAGCACAAACGCCAGGGCCAGCATCACCCGCTGTTGCTGGCCGCCGGACAGTTGATGGGGAAAGCGCCGTAGAAACTCCGGGTCATCCGGCAAGCCCACATCACGCAAGGTTTCAATAATCCGCTGTTGCTGCGCAGCCTTGTCCAGCTGGAGTGGATGCACGGCCAGGGTTTCGCGCAGCAGGCCGCCAATGCGCAGCGCCGGGTTGAGCGCGGTGGCCGGGTCCTGGGCAACATAGCCGATCAGGCTGCCACGGGCGCGGCGCAAGGCTTCACCTTCCAGGCCCAACAGCGCCTGGCCGGCGATGTGCACCTGGCCCCCGACAATCCGCGCGCCGCGCCGGGCATGGGCCAGCAGCGCGGTGGCCAGCGTGGTCTTGCCGGAACCCGACTCCCCCACCAACCCGAGGATTTCGCCGGCCTCCAGGCTGAAGGACACCCCGGACAGCACATCCACCTGCCCCGGCAATTCAACCCGCAAGCCGCTGACCTGCAGCACGGTTGTCGTAATCTCCGCGATCGCATTCATGGCTGTTTTTCTCCGAGGCGCGCGCTGCTGCGGCCGATGCCTTCAGCGAGGATATTGGTGCCATAGGCAAATACGCCGATCAGCACCGCCGGTGCCAGCACGGCCCAGGGCTGCACCAGCAACCCGGCCTGGTTTTCATTGATCATCAAGCCCCAGTCCGCCGTCGGCGGCGCCACGCCATAACCGAGAAAACTCAGGCCCGAGAGCATGCCCACGCCCCAGGTCAGCATGTTGCCGAAGTGCACCAGCAATGGCGTGAGGATGTTCGGCAGGATTTCCTTGAACAGGATCCGCCGCCGTGAATAGCCCATCATCTGCGCCGCCTCGACAAACTCCTGCCCCGCCACCGCCACCGCACTGGCTCGTGCCAGGCGAATCACCCCCGGGATAAATGCAATCGACACCGTGAGCACGATCAACCACGGCGCACGACCCAGCATCGAGACAATCAACAGCACCAGGATCAGGTCGGGAAACGCCAGGGACACGTCCGCCAGCCAGGTGATCAACTGGTCCAGGCGCCGCCGCGACAGGCCGGCGAGCAAGCCAAGGGTGCTGCCCACCGCGAGGGCAATGCTCGCCGCCGCCACTGACATCCACAACACCGACAGGCCACCGCTGAGCAGCCGCGACAACACGTCATGCCCGAGGAAGTCATACCCGAGCAACGCCCGACCCGTTGGCGCGCCGTACACCGGCCCGACCATGTCCGTCGAGCCATGGGGCGCCAGCAACGGGCCGAACAGCGCCACGGCGATCACCAGCACGGTGATCAGCGCACCTTTGCGGGTCTGCGGCTCGGCCAGCCAGCGGGAAACTCGACTCTTGCTCATGCATCACCTCGGGAGCGCCGCCACCACGGGGTAATGCCCCGGCGGTTGCGCGAAATCATTGTCACGCGACGGGCCGTGCGCAGCTTGGGCGTGAGCAGCACCGTCAACAGGTCGGCCAGCAGATTGATCAGCACCACCGCCAGGGTGATCACCAGCACGATGGCCTGGATCATCGGCAAATCACGCATCTGGATCGCCGCGTTAAGGGCCGTGCCGATGCCGGGGTAACTGAAGATCACCTCGGCCAGCACTGCGCCGCCGATCAGCGTGCGCAGGGTCAGCGCCACACCTTGAATCGCCGGCACCAGCGCATTGGGCAAGGTGTGCCGCCACACGATCCGCCAATGGGGAATGCCCCGCAGCCGTGCGGCAATCACGTAGTCGGACTCCAGCGCGTCGATCATCGCCGCACGCACCATCCGCGTGAGGTACGGCAGCGCCGACAGGCTCAGGGCCAGCACCGGCAGAACGAGGAACGGCAACTGGCGCCACAGCGACTGATCCGGGTCGAGGATCGACACCGCCGGCAACCAGTCCATATGCGGCATGGAAAACAGCAGCACCAGGCCGATGGCCAACAGAAAGCCCGGCGTGGCCTTGAGGAAAATCAGCAGCGACAGGCTCCAGCGGTCGAGGTAGCTGTCGCGGCGCAGTGCCAGGTACACGCCAAGGCCCAGCGCCGCCGGCACCACCACGGCGATGACCCCGGCGAGCAACGCCAGGGTGTAGCCGAAACGGCCCCACAGGATGCTGCTGACCGGCGCGTTGGAGTCCAGTGACACCCCGAGGTCGCCGCTCAGGGCCGAGCCGAGCCAGCGCAGGTACTGCCGAAGGATCGGCTGGTCCAGCCCCAGTTGATGTTGCAGGGTGAGGATGCTTTGCAGCGGCGCGTCGGGGCCGAGAATCACCCGGGCCGGGTCCGAGGGCAGCGCCTGGGTGGCGATGAACACCACCAGGCTGATCACCCAGGCGGTGAGCAGGCCGTAGCCCAGGCGGCCGACGAACCACGACAGCCAGGCCGGCGTTCGCAGGGGCTTAGACATGGTTCAACCACAACTCGTCAAAGCGCCAGGAGGCGAAGGTGGTCTGTTCCGGCGTGAGGCCGCCGACCCGTACCGACGCGGCGTCCAGCACGTCGTTGAAGCCCCAGATCAGCAGGCCACCGCGCTCGTGTTGAATCTGCTGGGCCTCGTGCACCAGGCCTTTGCGCAATTGCAGATCCGGTTGGGCCAGGGCCTGGCGGTACAGCGCGTCGAAGCGCTCGTCGTGGAAATTGCTGCGGTTGTAGATCGCCAACGGTGCGTCGTTGTGCAACGCCGACGCGAGGAAGCCACGGGCCGGCGTCGAGCCCGGCGACAGCTGCCACTGTTCACGCTGCGGGCCGTTGAATACGGCGCCGTCGACCTGGGTCACACGCACCTCCACGCCGGCCTTCTTCGCCTGCTGGGCAAACACCAGCGCGGCATTCACGCCGGGGCCGGACGGGGTCGTCAGTTCAACACGCAGGTCGGTCTGCCCGGCCTGGCGCAGCAGCGAGCGTGCCTGGTCCAGGTCATGGGGACGCTGCGCAATGTCATGGTTGTAGGTGGGGTCATGGGGCGAATACAGGTCGTTGGCGATGCGCCCGAAACCGTTGAGGCCACGGTCTACCAGTTCCTGCCGATCGGCCAGCAAACGGAACGCCTGGCGTACCCGCACGTCATCAAACGGCGGCTTGGCCAGGTTCAGGTTGAAGCCGGTGAACGAGGTGCTGGGCGACACGCACAGCGACAGGCGCGAGTCGGCCTTGAGCAATGCGCTGTGCTCAGCCTGCACGCCACTGGCGACGTCGATCTGCCCGGCCCGCAAGGCCGCGACCCGCGACACCTGGTCCTTGAACTCGATGATCTCCAGTTCGTCGGCATAGGGCTGGCCGGGCTTGTAGTAATTCTCGAACCGGCTGTAGAGCGAACGCTGGCCGGGCACGAAGCGCTTGAGCTTGTAGGGGCCGGCGCCCACCGGATTGCTGATGGGGTCGTAGTCGGTGGGCACGATGCCGCCGAAGCTGATCAGGGTTTCATCCAGCGGGAAGAAGCTCTGGCCCTGTTTGAAGCGGATTTCGATGGTGCGCTCATCCAGCTTGCGCAGCGCATTGCGGTCGATGGCGCCCACCAGGCCGGCAAACGGCGAGGCCAGTTTCGGGTCGGTGAGGCGCAGCAGCGAGAACAGCATGTCGTCGGCGCCGATGGTCTTGCCGTGGTGAAACTCCAGGCCTGGCTTGATGCGGATGGTCCAGGCGCTGGCGTCGGCGTTCGGCTCGGCGAACTCGGCCAGGGCCAGGCGCGTGCTGACGTCGGTGTTCCATTCCCAGAACTTGCTGTACAGCGCCCAGCCGCGAATGATCCCGCCGCCCACCGGTTTATGGGCATCGAGGTTGCCGGACTGGTCGCCGTCGATGATGCCGATGCGCAGGCGTCCGCCGGTGGTCGGTGTGCTCGACAGCACCGCCGCCGGCGCTGCGCCGCCGTCACAGCCACCCAGCAGCAAACTGCCGCCGATGGCCAGGCTGTTGCCGAGAAACACCCGGCGGGAAAAACCTTCGCTCATCAGTTACGCCTCTTGGTGTTGCACGGCATTCAGACGCGGCACTTCAAAACCGTGGTCCAGGTCCAGCAGCGGGAATAGCAGGTCCGCCACCCGGTGCGCTTCATCGATCAGCGGGAAGCCCGACAGGATGAACGCCGAGGTGCCCTGGGCTTCGTACTCGCGAATGCGCTCGGCCACCTGTTCGGCGCTGCCCACCAGGTAAGTGCCGGCGGCCGGGCCGAGGATATTGAAGCCGAACAGGCTCGGGCCGAGCCACACGTTGGGGTAAATCTCCAGGTCGCGGGCCTTGGGCAGGTGGCCGGCGCGAATGGTCTCGACGTTGCGTTGGGTTTGCGGGTCGTCGCTGTGGAAATCCTCGAAGCTCACGCCGGGGGGCAACTGGCGTTCGATGGCAGTGCGGGCGGTTTGCAGCGAAGTACGTTGCAGCAGTTTCTCGGCGTGGGCCCAGGCCTCTTCTTCGGTCTCGCGCACGATGATTTGCAGGCGGGTGCCAAAGGTCAGTTCACGGCCGATCTTCGCGGCCTCGGCGGCGACCTTGCGGAACTTGTCGCCGAGTTTTGGCGGGGTGTTGGCGAAGCTCAGGTACACGTCGAGCAACTGCACCGAATGCTCGACTCCCGGCCCCGACGTGCCGGCGCCCCACAGCGGGATGCCCGGCTTCTGGTACGGCGGGTGCCAGCCGCCCAGCGGATGTTTGGCCGCCCCCGGCGCACGCGGGGCGAGCTTGACGTATTCGCCGTCATAGCCCCGAGTGTCCCCGGCGTAGAAGCCCTGGAAGGCGCGCCAGTATTCGAGGCTGAAGGCGTAGCGTTCATCGTGTGGGTAATGCACGCCGAGGGTGGCCAGGCCCGCGTCGTTGCCGTTCACCACGTTGAACAACAGGCGGCCATTGGAGAACTGGTCGAAGGTCAATGCCCATTTGGCCAACACCGCCGGCGACAGTTCGCCCGGGTGTTGCGCCACCAGGAAACGCAGGCGCTGGGTGGCGTCAATCAACGACGCGGCCACCGCCAGGCTTTCATTCGGGCTGGAGCCCAGCAGCGAGCCGTAGAACCCCAGGCGGTCGCTGGCGACGGCGAGTTGCTTGAGGTGCTGGAAGTCGGTCTTCCAGCGGCCTTCGGGCTCCCACGGATAAGGCCCATCGGGCGTGGTGAGGTACCAGAGAATCTTTACAGCCATGACAGACATCCTTGAATGGAACCGCCCCTTGTAGGAGCCGGCTTGCCGGCGATGACGGTGGCACATCCAACAGGAATGTCGCCTGATGCACCGCTATCGCCGGCAAGCCGGCTCCTACAGGGGTCGTGGTGGTTTCAGTCACCGTGATGAGGGTGTGTTCAGTTTTTGCGGTCGATGGCCGGGACCAACCCCAGTGCGGTGGCGTGTTCGAACAGGCCACTCATCTTCCACTGCTGGGTCAACACGCCAGGCCCGTAAGCCCGCGAACCACCCAGGGCATCTGCCAGCAATTGCAGCTGCGCGCCCTCCTCCAGCAACAGGATGAATTCAGCCGTGGCCCGCAGCCCTTGCTTGCCCCACACCGTGGAGCCGCCGTTGGCTTCGAGAATCGCCAGGTTGAAGGGGTTTTCAGCGATCTTGTCGAGGATGAAATCCACTTCCTGCTGGCGACGGTCGATGTACACCGGCAGCTCGCGCGCCAGCTGGTAACGCTGCACTGGCACGTAGTGGAACGGCAGCGTGCGATGGGTCTGGGCCCAGGCGCCGAGGTACGGCGAGTGCACGTGAGATACAGTGGTCACGTCCGCATGCTGCTGGAACAGTTTGGTGTAGCGCCCCAGGCCGCCCTTGCCTTTGCCGAAGATCACGTTGCCGGCAAAGTCGGTGACGGTGGCCTGCAGCGGCTTGCGGTAGTTCCATGGGCCGCCGTAGTTGACCGACACCAGCAGTTCCTGGCCCGGCACACGCTCGATAAAGCCCACGGTGCCGTTGGCGGTGATGGTGTTGGTCTCGCGGAAGACGGTGAAGGCTTCTTCGGCTTCCAGCAGGACCTTGTCGATAAAGTCCTGCAGTTCCTGGGTGATCGGTTGGGCGTGGACAATGGCAGTCATGGCAGTTTCTCCGGGTTCAGGCGCGGCGCTTGGCCAACAGTTCATGGGCAGCTTGCAGGGGGCGCGGGTCGACCCAGTCGGCGATTGCAAAATCGCGCTCCAGGAAGCCGTGCAGGTACAGGAAGTCTTTCTGGATACCGAGGAAGTCCAGGCGCTGGGCCGACAGGTCCGGGGCCAGGGTGGTATGGAAATCGCCGCGATAGGCCTCGGCCACCCCGGCACTGCCGGCGCGGGTTTCTTCTTCGAGAATCGCGTTCAGGCCCTCGCGATTGTTCGCAGCCCAGTCTGCCGCGCTGAGGGTTTGCGCGAGGAAACGCACCACCAGGTCAAAGTGATTGTCCAGCAGGCTCTGGTGGACCGTGATCGGGCGCGGCGTGCCGTTATTGATGCGGTAGCGCGGCTCGGCGATCAGGTCCAGGTCGATGCCCACCACCAGGCCGAGACGGCGTGCGGCATCGGCGGCCGAAGCGCCCTTGACGTACACCGCATCCACTTCGCCGCGCGCCAGGTAATCCAGGCCCGACCACAGGCGCTGCAAACCTTCCTGTGGGTTGGACGCCTGCTCCTGATCGTGCAGCGCCACCTCCACCAGTTGCACATCATCAAAGCCCAGGCCGGCCAGGCTCAACGCGCCTTTATAGCCGTGCAGGCTCATGGCCCGGGCGATGCTGCCCGGGCGGCTGTCGCCCCAGGCCGGCAAGGCCAGGCGCTTGCCTTTCAGGTGTTCGGGACGCGTGATGCCGGAGTCCGGGCGGACCAGGATAGTTTGCCATTCCTCGATCCAGGTCAGGCCGATCAAACGGCTCGGCGCACCGGCGGCACGGGCGGCTAGTGCCGGCACGTTGCCGCCTTCGCGAAACAGCCCGGGCAGCTCGTGATCGTAGTGGTGATGCCCCAGTTGGCGGGCCTCCTGCAAGGTCGAGACCGGCAGGCCGTCGGCGGCGAATTCCTCGCTCAGCCAACCGAGTTTGTAGGCGATGCCGGAAGCGGTCGGCACCGGGCAGCGGGTAAACCAGATCTGCTCAAGCGCAGGCTTGGGCAGGATGGCGGAAAGGGTCATGGGCAGCTCCATTGAATTGGGCAAGGCAGTCCATGGGGGTATTGCAGAGGCCGTGCCAATTGGCCAAAGCCCCGGTTTACAAGGCTTTGGCGCAAACAGCCAAAGCGCTGTTGCTGGACTGTCAGCAGCGCTGCTGCTGGCCCAGCAGTCACCCGGCCGCCACTGCTGCCCCAGCAACACCCCGTTATCGCAGGCCCCGCCAGGCGTGGTTTTCGGCATTGGCGCAGAACTTGCTCAAGGCACCTTCAATGCCCGACATCCAGCGCAATCCCTTGTAGGAGCTGGCTTGCCAGCGATGGCCTCAAGTGCACCGCGTAAACCCGTCAGTACGCGTCATCGTTAACCACCATCGCTGGCAAGCCAGCTCCTACAGAGGGGCTTGAACGCACGGGCCAAATCAGGGGAAGAAACTATGAGTACGTTCGAACAGGTACCGGTACACCAACTGCACAGCGAGGCCGAGGCGATTGCCGCGGCCAAAGAGATCGCCGTGGAAATCGCCGCGATCGCCGCCGACAGCAGCCAGAACGGCCAACTGCCGTGGCGCCAGGCGCAATTGCTGTCCCAGAGCGGCCTGACCTCCATCGGCGTGCCAAAGGCGTTTGGCGGGCTGGGTGCCTCGGTGCAAACCATCGTCGAAACCGTGCGCCTGGTCTCGGTGGCCGATGGCGGTGTGGGGCAGTTGCTGCAGATTCACAACGTGATGCTGCGGGGCATCTTCAACGGCTATCCGGATGCGGTGCGTGATCGCCTGGTGGCTGATGTATTGGCCGGCAAGCGTTTTGGCAACGCCCTGGCGGAAGTCGGTGGCAAGAACAAGTTCGCCCTCAAGACCCGCGTCGAGCGGCGTGCCGACGGCAAGCTGGTACTGAATGGCAGCAAGTTCTACTCCACCGGTTCCTACCTTGCCGAGTGGATCTCCCTCACCGCCGCCTCCGATGATGGCGGTGCCGGTGTGCTGCTCAACCGCAACGCCCCGGGCCTGACCCTGGTGGACGACTGGGAAGCCTTCGGCCAGAAAAACTCGGTCAGCGGCACGGTGAATTTCGACAACATCGAACTGGACGAAGACTTCGTCTCCCGGCGCAAGGGCCCGATGAAGCGCACCGGGCTGACCTTCCCGCAGATCCTGCACGCGGCGATCGATACCGGGATTGCTTCGGGCGCGCTGACCGCTGCGGTGGACTACCTCAAGCACAACGCCCGGCCGTGGGTGGAAAGCGGCGTGGACCACGCCAATGAAGAGCCGCACATCATCAAGCAGATCGGCGAATACGCGGTGGCCCTGCGTGCGGCCGAGTCACTGCTGCGGGATGCGGCGCGGGTGTTTGACGAGCATGAACTGGACCCGGAAAACAAGGAACTCCAGGACGAATTGATCCTGTCGGTGGCCACCGCACGGGCGCATTCGGACAGCGCCTCGTTGAAGATCTCCAGCGATATTTTCTCGTTGCTGGGGGCCAGTTCGTCCCTGAGCAAATGGAACCTGGACCGGTTCTGGCGCAACGCGCGGGTGCACACCACCCATGACCCGATTCGGTGGCGTTTGCACCATGTGGGCAATTACTACCTGAACGGGATTGATCCGGGGGAGTACACGGCGATCTTGAACGCCAAGGAAACCCAGGGAGCTACCACTCGCTAGACCCGCCCGACACATCCCTGCGGCGAGGGAGCTTGCTCCCTCGCCACAGTTTGGGAACGATCAATAACCCCCATTGAGCTTTTCATGATCGAAAGACACCCTCTTCTGCGCAGCCTGGCGATCTACCGCGAAATGCCCTGGCGTTTCGCTCTGGTCGCCGGGCTGTTCGTGGCCATCAACCTCGGCCTGGTCTGGCAACAATGGCTGATCGGCCATGCCGTCAACGACGTAAGCGCCGGCCGCGCGGTGATCCGCCAGGCCGACGGCAGCCTCGACGCCAGTCTGGGCTGGCACTGGCTATGGCTGATGCTCGCCGTGGCCCTGGGCCGTGGCGTACTCCAATACGCGGCCAGCGTGTTGTCCCTGGTGCTCAGCCAGGAACTGCTGACACGCCTGCGCGAACGCATCCTCGCCCAGGTGCAAAGCCTGCACCTGGGCTATCACTGGCAGCACGGCATGGGCGAGATGATCACCCGCACCACCCGTGACGCCGACAAGGTACGGGACGCCCTGATCACCTTCTGGCGCCAGGTGGTGGAAACCCCGCTGGTAGTGCTGGCCACCGTTGGCCTGTTGAGCTGGTACAACCCGTGGCTGGGGCTGGTACCGCTGCTGCTGACCGTCACTGGGCTGTGGATTTTCGTGCTGCAGACCGAACGCCTGGTTGAACTCGACCGCAACGTCGGCGCGGCCTACGACCGCGTCAACCAGGACCTCAGCGAAGGCATCGGCGGCGTGCGGGTGATCAAATCCTTCGCCCTTGAGCAGAGCCGTATCCAGGGCTTCTCCGAACAGGTCGCAGTGTTCGCCGGGCTGGCCCGCCAGGCGCTGGCTTATTCCAGCTCACGCATTCCGCTGCCCCAGGCAGTGGTCGCTCTCGGCCATGTGTGGATCCTGGTCTACGGCGCCCATCTGGTCGCCGCCGGCCAACTGGGCATCGGCGAACTGGTGACCTCGCTGCTGATCGCCACCACCCTGGTATTTCGCATCGAAGGCATTGGCCGGGTGATGCAGACCTTCGCCGATGCCCGGGCCAGTGCCGAGCGAATCTGGCAACTGCTGGACGCCCCGGCCGCCATCCGCAGCGGCAGCGCCACCCTGCCCGCTTCGCCCCTGGGGCTGCGCCTGGAGCACGTCAGTGTGAGCGCTCCCGGCGGTGGCCGGGACATTCTGCATGACTGTTCGCTGACCCTGGTGCCCGGTGAAATTGTCGCGTTGGTGGGCGCCACCGGTACCGGAAAAAGCTTGTTGGCCAGCCTGCTGCCGCGCCTCACCGATGTCAGCGCCGGACGTGTGTTGCTCGGCCATGACGACGCTGGCTGGCAAGACATTCGCGAACTGGACCTGGGCGCGTTGCGCCAACGGGTGCACGTGGTGCCGCAAGAGAGCTTCCTGTTTGCCGGCAGCCTCGCCGCCAACCTGCGCCTGACCGCCCCCGACGCCACCGATGAACAATTGCTCGAGGCCCTGCACCTCGCCGCCGCCGACGACATCTTGCTGCGCCTGCCCCACGGCCTCGCCACGCCGCTGGGTGATCGTGGCGTGACCTTGTCCGGCGGCCAGCGCCAGCGCCTGTGCCTGGCCCGGGCGTTGCTCGGCAAACCGGACATCCTGTGCCTGGACGACGCCACCAGCGCCCTCGACGCCATCAGCGAGCGCCGCGTGCTGAATAACCTGCGGGAACTGCGTGGCACCACGGTGCTGGTGATCTCCAGCAAGTTATCGACCATCCTCCTGGCCGATCGGGTGCTGATGCTGGCGCACGGCAAAATCGCCGCCGCAGGACCACACGCCGAGCTGCAACACACCAACCCGCACTACCGCGACCTGCTGGGGATCGACCATGGCTAATCCAATCGCCGGCAAAGCCTTGAGCGATATCGAAATCGAAGAAATGCTCGCGAAAAAGGCCCTCGACCGCAGCATGTTCAAACGCTTGCTGCCGCTGCTCAGGCCAATCCGCCGCGCGATTTTCGCGGTGATCGGCATTGAGCTATTGCTGGTATTCACGGTGTTTTTGCGACCCTGGTTCGTGCGTGAACTGCTGGACCGTGGCTTGATTCAACAAGCTGACCACTGGCTGCTGGATGAGCGCCTGGTGCTGTGGCTGGGACTCGGGCTGGCCGCCAGTTGGCTGGTGCGCTTCCTGCTGGCCGGGGTCTCGCAGTTCGTCGCCGGAGGCGCGGCGATCCGCGTGCTGAATGCCCTGCGGGTACAGGTATTTGCGCATGTCCAGGGTTTGAGCGTGAGCTACTTCGACCAGACCCGCTCCGGGCGGATCATTTCCCGGGTTGACCGCGACGTGGATGCCCTTGAGCCCCTGGTGATCCAGGGCCCGCCGGAGCTGCTCGGTGCCGTGCTGCGCTGCGGCCTGGCGTCGGTGATGCTATGGCGTATCGACCCGCGCTTCTTCCTCAGCCTGGCGGCCACCGTACCGTTGCTGGTGCTGGCGACCTGGAGTTTCAAGCGGATCTCCCAGCGCAACTGGGCCAGGGTCGCGGAAAACCGCAGCCGCTTTACCGCGCACCTGGTGGAGAGCGTCAGCGGCGCCCGAATGCTGCAGCAGTGCGCCCAGGAGGCGCCGAACCTGCGGCGTTATCGCGGGCTGCTGGATGACTTCAACCAGGCGCTGATTCACGGCAGCCTGCGGTCGGGGTGGTTCGCACCCTTTACGGCGTTGCTGAGTTCGGCGGGGATCGCCTTGTTGCTGCTGGTGGGCGGTTATGGACTGGCAGCGGGCGAGGTGTCGGTCGGGCAAATGGCGGAGAGTCTGTTCTACGTGTTTTTGTTTTTGGGGCCGTTGCAGGAACTGTCGGACCTGTTTGAGCGCTACGCCACCGGCTCGGCGTCGGCCCAGCGGATTTTCCTGTTGCTGGATACCCAGGCGCAGATCACCGACAGCGCTACTCCCCGGCACTTGGGCCGGGCGCGGGGTGAGGTGCGGTTTGAAAAAGTGGACTTCAGCTATGTGCCGAGTGCGCAGACGCCGGTGATCAACGGGCTGGATTTGCATATCCCGGCGGGTGAGGTGTTGGCGATTGTCGGGCCGTCGGGACACGGGAAAAGCACGCTGGTGCAGTTGCTGACGCGGTTTTACGAGGTGCAGTCGGGCGCGGTGCGGCTGGATGGGATTGATGTGCGGGAGTTGGCCCAGCATGCGTTGCGGCGCAATGTCGGGGTGGTGTTGCAGGACAATGTGTTGTTCAGCGGGAGCATTCTCGACAACTTGCGGTTGGCGGCACCACTGGCGGATGACGCGACATTGATCGCGGCGGCCCGGGAGCTAGGGGCGGATGAGGTGTTGGAGCGGTTGCCGCATCAGTACCACACCGAGGTCGGGCCTTTGGGTGCCCATTTGAGCCATGGGCAGCGGCAGCTCGTTTGCCTGGTGCGGGCGTATCTGGCGGACCCGGCGGTGCTGGTGCTGGATGAGGCGACTTCGGCGGTGGATATTCACACGGAGCGGCGGATTCAGCGGGCGTTGCGCAGGCTGTGTCTGGGGCGCACGGCGATCATCATTGCCCACCGGTTGGCGACCATACGGGACGCGGACCGGATTGCCGTGGTGAGGCATGGGCAGGTGGTGGAGCTTGGGGCGCATGATGCGTTGATTGAACGTGGGGGGGCTTATGCGGCGTTGTATCAGACGTATTTGCGGAGTGCTCGGGTGGGGGATTTGGTGGCTGGGTGATTGGGGGTATATCCGTTATTTGGGTGATGGCCGCTATTGGTTCCGCTCTTACAGCGGGTCACTTTTGAAAGGAGCCCAAAAGTAACCAAAAGGCTCTTGCCCCACCACTCGGCACCTCGCTAATGCTCGGTGTGCCCTTGTAAGATTGTTTTCACCTGCTTCAGACCGTAGTGCCCTCTGATTTCGAGATCGTGAGTGAGCATGGGTCGGAGCAGGTTCCTTCCTAAACTAGTCCGAACGGTTGCCTGGGCGCAAAGCCCGATTCTGCAAGGTTGGACGTGAGGAAAACGCTATGGACCATGACTCTGCGTTCGTCGGAATTGATGTTTCCAAAAACAAGCTCGACTCATTCGTCAGCACTACTGGCCAAGTCGAACAGTTTTTCAATACTCAAGAAGATAT
>NZ_JARIXR010000056.1:0-24416 GCF_029269205.1 Pseudomonas sp. 1912-s
GTCGAGAACGGGTTCGGCACAAACTTCTCGGCGGTCAACCCCGGACGCAAGAGGTAGCCACGGGTGATGCCCTCGCCCGCCAGGTAAAGCTCCGCCGCCACACCGACGGGCACCGAGTGCAACTCAGCGTCCAGCAGGTAGCTGGCCGTATTGGCCAGCGGCTTGCCGATATTGGCCTGGCCACCGGCTTCGCGGCGGGTCCAGGTGGAGTAAGTGGTGTCTTCCGACGGGCCGTAGAGGTCGTAAACGTGCTGCACATGGGCATGCTCGTACAGCGCATCCACCAGTGACTGTTTCAGTGGCTCGCCCGCCAGATTGATGATGCGCACGCTTTCCGGGATTTGCCCGGCACGCTGCAAGGCTCCCATCGCCGAAGGCACGCTGTTGATCAGGCGCACCCGGTCTCGGGCCGCCAGTTCCGGCAGCTCCAGGGCATTGCGGGCACCGACGATAAAGCCGCCGCCGGCCAGGGTCACAAACAGCTCCCACACCGACAAGTCGAAGCAGATCGACGTGGAGGCCAACACACCTTGAATGTCTTCAGGGCTGTAAACCTGCTGCGACCACTGCGTCAGCGCCGCCACGTTGCGGTGAGTAATGGCCACGCCCTTGGGCAGGCCGGTGGAGCCGGAGGTGTAGATCACGTAGGCCAGGTTGGCGGCGTGGACCGCAACGTCCAGATCCTGATCATCAACTTCCTGAGCATCCACAAACAGCACGTCAATCGAGGCATCCACCTCAAGCGCCACTGCAGCCTGGGTCAACAACACCCGCGCCTGGCTGTCCTTGAGCATGTACGCCACGCGCTCGGCCGGGTAATCCGGGTCCAGCGGCACATATGCACCACCCGCCTTGAGCACCGCGAGCAAGGCCACAACCATCTGCGCACTGCGCGGCATGGCCACGCCAACCCGCACTTCAGGGCCAACACCCAACGCCACCAGCTTGCGCGCCAGGGCATTCGCCCGGCCGTTCAACTGGCGGTAGGTCAGGTGTTCATCACCCCAGATAACCGCCAGGGCATCGGGAGTACGCTGCACCTGATCCTGAATCTGCTGATGGATGCACCGCTCACGCGGGAAGTCCAGGGCGTTGGCGTTCCAGGTCCGCTCAATCAGCTCAAGCTCATGAACGCCCAGCAACGACAGCTCGGCAACCGGCCGCGTGTAATCCGCGACAATGCTGCGCAGCAGGTTTTGCCAATGGCCGGCAAGACGCTCGACCGTCGCAGGCGCAAACAGATCGGTGGCGTAGGTCAGCGTGGCTGCCAACTCTTGCCCGGTTTCAAAGGTATTGAGCACCAGGTCGAACTGGGCCGTGTGACTGGCCCAGTCAAGGCTTTCGATGGCCAGGCCCGGCAAGCGCGTGGCCTGCTGTCCGCGCGCCGCCTCGCTCTGATGGTTGAACATCACCTGGAACAGCGGGCTATGACTCAGGCTGCGTTCAGGGTGCAACGCTTCAACCAACTGTTCGAAGGGCAGGTCCTGGTGAGCCTGAGCCTCCAGGGCGGTCTGCCGGACTTGCTGCACGACATCCGCGAACGCCAGGGACGGTTTCACATCGGCCTTGAGTACCTGGGTGTTGACGAAAAAGCCGATCAGGCGCTCGGTCTCAACCCGGTTGCGGTTGGCAATCGGGACCCCGACCCGGATGTCGGATTGCCCGCTGTAGCGATGCAGCAACGTCTGGAATGAGGCAAGCAAGAGCATGAACGGCGTCACACGCAGTTGCTGGGCCAGGCCGAGCAGCGAAGCGCCGAGCCCGGGTTGCAGGACGATTTCCAGCTGCGCACCCCGAAAGCTTTGTTCGGCCGGGCGCGAGTAGTCCAACGGCAATTGCAACGGCTGGTCACCGGCCAGTTGCCGGGTCCAATAAGCCAGTTGGCGCTCACGTTCACCGGCCTCCATCCATTGGCGCTGCCAGGCGGCATAGTCGGCATATTGGATCGGCAACGGCCTGGCCTCAGGTGGGCGGCCGCTGCTGAAGGCGCCATAGAGCTCAACCAGTTCCTGCACCATCAGTTGCATGGACCAGCCATCGGAGACGATGTGATGTTGGGTCAGCACCAGCACATGGTCATCATCCGCCAGGCGCAATAACTTCACGCGCAACAAGGGCCCGGTCTGCAGGTCGAACAGCCCCTCGGCATGGGTCTGCACATAAGCAGCAATCCCGGCCTGTGGATCAGTGCCGGCGTCAAGGGTGTCCACGACAATCGCCAGAGGCACTGGCGCATGGATCACTTGCAGGGTGCGCTGATGGTCCTGGACAAACGTGGTGCGCAAGGTTTCATGACGCACCAGCAACTCGTCAAAACTGCTCTGGAGCGCCTGGACATCCAGCACGCCTGCGAGGCGCAAGGCCGTCGGTATGTTGTAGGCACCACTCAGGGGATCGAGCTGCCAGAGGAACCACTGGCGCTCCTGGGCATACGACAACGGCAATGCCGAGCCACGATCAACCACGACAAACGCGGGGGCCTGCTCGGCAGGTTCCTGGTTCAATACCTGGGCGAAGGCCTGCAGGGTCGTGTGCTCGAACAACGCCTTGAGCGGCACGTTCAGCTCAAGACCATGACGAACCCTCGATACCACTTGGGTGGCCAGCAACGAGTGACCGCCGAGCTCGAAGAAATCGTCCTGGCGACCAACACGCTCAACCCCCAGAACTTCTTCCCAGATCAGCGCCACCTGTTGTTCCAGCTCACTGCACGGCGCCTCATACGACTGCTGTTGCAGCTCAGGCTCTGGCAGTGCCTGGCGGTCGAGTTTACCGTTGACCGTCAACGGCAGGCTCGGCAGAAAGACCACATGGGCAGGAATCATATAGTCCGGCAGCTCGGCCTTGAGCGACTGGCGGATGGTCTCGCGCAGGCCATCATGGGTCTCTGCGTCGAAGGCCGGTGCGGCCGGCACGATATAGGCCAGCAACTGCTGGCCGCCCACGCCGGGCCGCGCCAACACCGCAACTTCACGTACGCAAACCAACTTGAGCAGTTGCGCCTCGATCTCACCCAACTCGATACGAAACCCGCGAATTTTCACTTGATGGTCAATCCGACCGACATATTCCACCACCCCGCCCGCCCGCAAACGCGCGAGGTCACCGGTACGGTACAAGCGTGCGCCGTCAGCACGGAACGGATCGGGAATAAACCGGCTGGCGGTCAGATCGCCACGGTGCAGGTAGCCTCGGGCCAGGCCCGCCTGGCCGACATACAGCTCGCCGATGCAACCTTCAGGCACCGGGTTGAGCTGAGCGTCCAGCAGGTACCAGGACAGGTCAACGATGGGCTCGCCGATCGGGCTGCTCGCCTCGTTCGCCAAGTCGGCCCGGGTGATGGGTCGATACGTCACGTGAACGGTGGTTTCAGTGATGCCATACATGTTGATCAGTTGCGGCGAACGATCACCGAAATGCTCAAACCACGGCTGCAATGCCTTGACCTCCAGTGCCTCACCGCCAAACACCACGTAGCGCAAGTGTTCAAGGCCAGCGGCCGGGTGAGCGCAGGCGACCTGCACCAACTGCTTGAACGCCGAAGGTGTCTGGTTGAGCACGGTCACTTGCTCACGGCAGAGCAAGGCGTAGAAGTCTTCGGTGGAGCGGCTGACGTCATGGGGCACAACCACCAGGCGCGCGCCGTATGTCAGCGCACCGAACAGCTCCCACACGGAAAAGTCGAAGGCACAGGAGTGGAACAGCGTCCACACATCCGCCGCGCCAAAGCGGAACCAGTCATCGGTGGCACTGAACAGGCGCACCACATTGCGATGGGGCAGCAGCACGCCTTTGGGCTGTCCGGTGGAGCCTGAGGTGTAAATCACGTATGCCAGGTTGTCAGGGCTGACCGCCACCTGCGGGTTGCCCAACGGCTCCTGGCCTGCGCCGACTACGTTATCCAGTGCCAGCACACGAATCGACGGTGCAGGCGCCAAGTGTTCAAGCACAGAGGACTGCGCCAACAGCAACGCAATGCCGCTGTCCTGCATCATGTAATGCAAACGATCCTGTGGATAACCGGGGTCCATGGGGACATAGGCACCACCGGCCTTGAGCACAGCCAGCAAACCGACCAGCATCTCCAGGCTGCGCTCGGTAGAGAGCCCCACCAACACGTCAGGGCCGACACCGGCCTCGATCAGCCGATACGCCAACAGGTTGGCATCCGCATTCAACTGGCCGTACGTCAGGTGGTGATCTTCGTAGCTGACGGCAAGGGCATCGGGCGTACGCTCGGCCTGGGCTTCGATCAAATGGTGCAGGCACTGGTTCACGTCAAATGCCCGGAGGTTCGGGTTCCACTGCCGGAGGATGCGCCGGTGTTCGTCCGCCGCCAGCAACGGCAACTCCCCTACCGCCTGATGCGGACGGGTGATGATTGCCCGCAACAGATTTTGCCAATGCTGCGCCAGGCGTTCGATGGCATCGGCGGTAAATACGTCGGTGGCATAAGTCAGTGCGGCTGACAGACCGTGGGCCGACTCTGCCGTGTCCAGGGTCAGGTCAAATTGCGCCGTACAGGTTTTCCAGTCCAGGCCTTCGACGGTCAGCTGCGGCAGATTCAATGCTGGCTCGGCACTGGAGCCGCGACCTTCGCTCTGGTGGTTATACATCACCTGGAACAACGGGTTATGCCCCAGGCTTCGCTCGGGGTGCAGCGCCTCGACCAACTGCTCGAAGGGCAGTTCCTGATGCTCCTGGGCGCCCAAGGCCGCCTGTTTGACCTGGGCCAGCAAGGCCCGGAACGACATCTGGCCGTCGATCTCGGCCTTGAGCACCTGGGTGTTAACGAAAAAGCCGATCAGGCCTTTGGTTTCCGGCCGGTTGCGGTTGGCCACCGGCACCCCGACCCGAACATCCCGCTGCCCGCTGTAGCGGTGCAGCAGTAACTGGAACGATGCCAGCAACACCATGAACAGCGTCACCCCCTCACGCTGGGCGAGGGTTTTCAAGGGTTGTCCCAGGCTCGCATCCAGGGCAATTTCCAGGCGTTCGCCGCGGTAGCTCGGCTGCAAGGGACGAGGCTTGTCGGTGGGCAGCTCCAGCACCGGCGGCAAGTCGCCCAACTGCGCGGTCCAGTAAGCGAGTTGACGATCACGCTCGCCGGCCTCCATCCAGTGTCGCTGCCAGATGGCGTAGTCGGCGTACTGGATCGCCAGCGCCGGCAATTGCGGAACGTGACCTTGGGTGAAGGCGGCGTAGCACTGCACCAGTTCCTCAACCAGCACTTGCATGGACCAGCCATCGGACACGATATGGTGCTGGGTCAGCACCAGCACATGCTCGTCCGGCGCCACGCGCAACAGGCAGACCCGCAACAGCGGGCCTTGCTGCAAATCGAACAGCTGACGCGTCTGCGCCTCGACGAACACGCTGATGCGCGTCTCAAGCCCGGCTGCATCGCCAGGCTCCAGGGTGTGGACCGGCAGGTTAAAGTCCGCCTCTGGTGTAATCACCTGCAGTGTCTGCCCGGCAGACTGGACAAAACGCGTACGCAAGGACTCATGACGCTCGATCAGCACCTGAAAGCTGCGCTGCAAAGCCTCGACATCCAGCACACCCCGCAAACGCAGGGCAGCAGGTACGTGGTAGGCCGCGCTCTCGGGCTCCAGTTGCCAGAGAAACCACTGGCGGTGCTGGGCATAGGACAACGGTATGGCTTCAAACTCATGGCGGATCATCGGCACAGGCAGTTGCCCAAGGCTCATGCCCTTGCTGGCCAACTTTTCAAAAAAGGCCTTGCGCTGAGGCAGTGCAAGCCTGATGAAACGTTGAACCAGCTCGATGTTATCCATTAACGCCATCTCAATTTGTCTCCAGCTCGGTGAGGAAGTCATGCATATCGCTCAGGTCCTGCTCAAGGTTGCTGTTCAAGCAGCCATCGACAGCACTTGCGTAGTCACGCAAGGTGCTTGCCTTGAAGATCAGGTCCAGCGCGACGTTGGCTCCCAATTGCATCTGCGCCATCGCAGTCGCTTGCGTCGCCAGTAATGAATGCCCACCCAACTCGAAGAAGTTGTCCTCCCTGCCCACCTGCTGCACGCCCAGAACGTCCGCCCAGACAGCGGCCAGGGTTTGCTCCACGGTGCCTTGCGGGGCGGCGTAAATGCGCTGCATGAAGCTGGCGTCGGGCACCGGCAGTGCACGGCGATCCAGCTTGCCATTGGGGGTCAGGGGCAACTCTTCGAGGAACACCAGATAGGTAGGAACCATGTAGCCCGGCAGAATCTCTTTAAGACGAACGTTGAGCCGCTCGCGCAATTTAGTCCGCGCGCCCGATACCTCCTCGTCTGCTGCACTGACGGCAGTCACCACATAGCCCACCAGTTGCGCCCCGTTCACGCCCTCTTGCGCCAGCACCACGGCTTCCTGCACCTGCGGTTGCTCCTGCAACCGTGCCTCGATCTCCCCCAACTCGATACGGAAGCCACGGATTTTTACCTGGTGGTCGATCCGGCTCAGGTAGTCGATCACCCCGTCGGCCCGCTGGCGAACCAGGTCGCCGCTGCGATACAGACGGCCACCGGAGCCAGCGAACGGATCCGGCACAAAGCGCTCGGCCGTCAGCGCCGCACGGTTGAGGTAACCACGCGCCACCCCTTCCCCGCCCAGGTACAACTCACCGGCCAGGCCCTGGGGCAGCAGACCGCCACCGGCATCCAGCACATAGGCGCTGCGGTCACCGATACGGCTGCCGATCGGCGCATAGGCGGCGCCGCACATCTGGTCTGCCGCAGCCTTCCAGATCAGCGGCGTGACCACGGTTTCGGTCGGGCCATAACCGTTGATGATGTGCTGCGGCTTGAGCGCACGCTTGACCAACTCGAACGACACCTGGGGCACCGCATCACCGCCAAAGCAGTAGATGCGTACGGCCGGAGGGTTGCCATGCTGGTCGGCGTAGTCGGCCAATTGCTGCAAATACACCGGCGGGAATGCCGCGACGGTCACGCCGTGACGATGCATGGCCTGGTAAGTCTGCTCCGGCGTCCAGAGGCTGGAGTCGCGAATCAACAGGCGGCCACCGTGGCTCAAGGTGGTCAGCCAGCGTTCATGGGCACCGTCGAACGCGAAGGACATGAAATGCAGCTCACAATCCTGCTCGCTCATGGCATAGCGCTCACCGATAGCCAGGCAATGCATGGCCAGGGCGTCATGGGCAACCGTCACGCCCTTGGGCTGGCCAGTGGAGCCCGAGGTGTAAATCACATAGGCCAGGTTTTGCCCGTGCAGGTCGACCACCGGCGGGCTGTCGGGCATTGCGTCCAGCGCCAGCCGGTCCAGCTCCAGACGCGTAATCCCGGCGGGCGTCGGCAGGCGCTCAGCCAGACGCGAATCGGTGAGCAGCAGTCCGATGGCACTGTCCTGCATCAGGTAGGCCAGGCGCTCACGCGGGTATTCCGGGTCGAGCGGCACGTACGCCGCGCCCGCCTTGAGAATCGCCAGGAGGCCAACCACCATGTCCAGCCCACGATCCTGGGCGATGCCCACGAGAACGTCCGGCCCGGCACCCTGCTCGATCAGCTTGTGGGCCAGGCGGTTGGCGCGCCGGTCCAGTTGCCCATAGGTCAGTTGCTCCTCGGCAAACATCAAGGCCACAGCATCCGGTGCACGCAGGGCCTGGGCCTGGATCAACTGATGGATCGAAGTGGTGGTACTGAAGCGCGTATCACGGCAGTTCCAGTCATCCACCAATTGCTGGCGCTCGGTGGCCGTCACCAGTTGCAACTCGCCGACTGCGGCATCCGGAACCAATGCCAGCATGTGTTCCAGCAGTTGTTCCAGGTGCAGGCTGATCTGGCGTACCTGCTCGGCGGCCAGAGACGCGCGCAGGTAGCTGTAGTGAATCCCCAGGGTCTCGCCGGTCGCCACCGCCAGGGTCAGCGGGTAGTTGGTCCGCTCCTGGCTATCGACAGGGCCGAAGCTCAGCTCGGGCACCGCCGCTTGGCGCAACGCTTCGGAAGCCGGGTAGTTCTCGAATACCAGCAGGCTGTCAAACAGCGAATCGGCGGCACTGCTGGCCCAGCGCTGGATCTCGAATAACGGGGTGTACTCGTGTTCCCGCAGCATCAGGTTCTGTTGCTGCAACACCTGCAACCACTCACCTATCGGCTGCTCGGCACGAACCTCGGCGATCACTGGCAAGGTATTGATAAACAGCCCGACCTGCTGCTCGATATCGCGAATGTCGGCCGGGCGCCCCGAGACCGTGGCACCGAAACATACGGCCTGCTGTCCGGTATAGCGTTGCAACAGTAACAGCCAGGCGGCCTGAAGCACGGTATTGAGCGTGACCTTGTGCTGACGGGCGAACTCATTCAGGCGATGGGTACGGGCGGCGTCGAACAGTTGCTGATAGTCACCGTAGGCAGGCTCTGCTTCCACCGGCACTGGCGTGGCGCCGAACGCCTGGATCAGCCGGGTGGGCTCGCTCAGAGGGCGTAACTGAGCCTTCCAGAACAGCTCACTGCGTGCCGTATCCTGGGATGCCAGCCACGCCATATAGTCACGATATCGGCCGACCGGCGCCATCGCATGTTGACCGCTGTAGCGTTGCAGCACCTCACCCAGCAACTGCGAGTTACTCCAGCCGTCCATCAGGATGTGGTGGTGGGTGTAAATCAGATGATGACGCTGCTCGCCCGTACGAATCAGGGTCAAGCGCAGCAACGGCGCCTCGCCCAGATCGAAGCCCTGCGCCTGCTCGGCAGCGGCAGCAGCGTCCAGCGCCGCCGCCAGCCCGGGATGGGCACGCCAGTCGTACTCGACAAAGCTCAGCGGCGCCTGCTTGCGAATAATCTGCAGCGGATGGTCCAACTCCCCCTGCCAGATAAAACCGCTGCGCAGGCTGTCATGGGCATCCACCGCAGCTTGCCAGGCGTCACGGAAACGCTCTGCGTCCAGACCATCGATATCCAGGCGCATCTGGTTGATGTAATCACTGGCGTCCTGCTGGTAAAGGCTGTGGAACAACATGCCTTGCTGCATGGCCGACAACGGGAAGATGTCCTCGATATCCCGTGCGGGTACAGGCAACCCTTCCAGTTGCTGCTGGGTCAACTGCACCAGGGCGAAGTCCGAAGGGGTCACACCCTGGGTGGACGGCAGGCAGCAATGTTCGATCAGCGCTTGCAACTCCCCGGCATAGTCATCGGCCAGGGTCTTGAGGGTTTGTGCATCGAACATGTGCGGGCTGAAGGTCCAGCTCAAGTCCAGCTCGCCGTCGTACACCTGGCCGTTGATTTCCAGCCAGTTGCTCAGTGGCGCTTCAGGACTTTGCTCGGCCCCGGCCGGCTCGCGGCCTGGCATGAACAACGCGTCCTGCGCCTGGAAACTGCCATCGAATTGACCGAGGTAATTGAAGGTGATTCGCGGTGTCGGCAACGCTTCAAGTACCGATTGCGCGTGGGCATCCCCCAAGTAACGCAGCAGGCCAAACCCCAGGCCCTTTTCAGGGATCGCCCGCAGTTGCTCCTTGATCTGCTTGATGGAACCAGCCATATCGGCCGCTGGGGTGAGCTTCGCCGGGAATACGCTGGTGAACCACCCCACGCTGCGGGTCAGGTCCAGGTCGTCGAACACCTCCTCGCGGCCGTGCCCCTCCAACTGCACCAGCACCGAAGGCGTCTGCGCCCAACGGCTGATGACCCGCGCCAACGCCGTCAACAGCAGGTCGTTGACCTGAGTCCGGTACGCCGCCGGAGCGTGCTGCAACAGCTGTCGAGTCAGCGTTTTGTCCAGATGCGTGTGCACCACGTGCGCATCACAGTTCAATCGTCCACCGTGAGGGTTATCGCACGGCAGTGCTGCAGGTACGCCCTGCAACGCTTGCTGCCAGTAATCCAGCTCTTGATGCATCTGCTCGCTGCCGGCGTGGCGCAACAGCCGCTCGCCCCAGGCCTTGACCGACGAAGTCTTGGCCGGCAGTGCCACAACGCGGCCCTGCTGCAGTTGCTCGTAGGCGGTTTGCAGGTCTTCGAACAGGATGCGCCACGACACGCCATCCACCGCCAGGTGATGGATCACTAGCAGCAGGCGCTGGCTGCCGTCGGCCAGGGTCGCCAGCACCGCGCGCAGCAGTGGGCCATTGCTCAGGTCCAGGCTGCGCTGGGCTTCGTCGCCCAGTTGCTCCAGCGCCGAAGCGTCGGCGATGCTGCGTTGCCACAGCAAAGGTTGCTCGCTGACCGGCTGGTAAGTCGCTCGCCAGCCATCAGCCCGCTGGACGAAGCTCACGCGCAAGGCATCGTGCTGCACCAGCAGGGCGTGCAGGGCGCGTTCCAGATGTTCAGGGTTCAGCGGCTGCGTGGTCTTGAGCAGTACCGACTGGTTCCAGTGGTGCCGTTCAGGAATGGCCGTGTCGAAAAATGCCTGATGAATCGGCAGCAATACACTGTCGCCGGTCACCGGGCCCTGATCGATCAGCAGTGCACCCTCACCCAACTGCGCCACCGAGGCCAGGCCTTGTACGGTCTGGTGCTGGAACAGCTCTTTGGGGGTAAATCGAATCCCGGCCTGACGCGCACGGCTGACCACCTGGATCGAGATGATCGAGTCGCCGCCCAGTTCGAAGAAGTTATCGGTGACGCCAATCTGCGGCACCTTGAGCACGTCCTGCCAAATCGCCGCAATACGGCGTTCCAGCTCGCTGTGCGGCGCCACATGCAGCGCATGGGAGCCTTGTAGTTCCGGCACTGGCAAGGCCTTGCGGTCCAGCTTGCCATTAGGTGTCAGCGGCAGTTGATCAAGGATGACCATCTGGGCCGGCACCATGTAGTCCGGCAGCGTCTGCTTGAGCCAGACACATACATCGTCTTGCACACCGGACTGTGCCCCCGGCTCCAACACCAGATAGGCAATCAGGCGAGTGCCGCTCTGCGCATCATGGGCCACCACCACGGCTTCGTGGACAGCGACATGTTGCAGCAGGCGCTTCTCGATCTCGCCCAGCTCGATGCGAAACCCACGCACTTTGGTCTGATGATCGATGCGTCCCACGTACTGGATTTCGCCATCGGCCAGATAGCGTACCAGGTCACCGGTGCGGTACAGCCGTGCCGCGCGATCGCCGAACGGGTCCGGCACAAAGCGCTCAGCGGTCAGGTCCGGGCGCAGCAGGTAGCCCCGGGCGATCCCGGCGCCGGCCAGGTACAACTCACCGATCACGCCGACCGGCACCGGCTCCAACTGTGCATCCAGTACGTAGCTGTCGGTACCGGCCAGTGGTCGGCCAATACTCGCCCGGCCACCCGCCGTGCGGCGTACGTAAGTCGAATACGTGGTGTCTTCAGAAGGCCCGTACAGGTCATACACATGCTTGAGCGTGGCCTGCTGATAGAGTCCATCCACGAGCGACTGCTTCAGTGGCTCACCGGCGAGATTGATGATGCGCACGCTGTCGGGAATCTGCCCGGCCTGGTGCAACGCAGCAATCGCCGACGGCACGGTGTTGATCAAGGTAACCCGGTCCCGCGCCGGCAAATCCGCCAGCGCCAGGGCATTTTCAGCCAGGATGAAGAAGCCGCCACTGGCCAGGGTGACAAAAAGCTCCCACACCGACAGGTCGAAGCAGATCGAGGTTGAAGCCAATACCCCCTGCAAGTCCTCGCGATGGTAGACACTCTGGGCCCACTGAATCAGTGAAACGGCATTGCGGTGGCTGATGGCAACCCCCTTGGGCTTGCCGGTCGAACCCGACGTGTAGATCACATAGGCGAGATTGTCGGCGCTCGCCAGGGCTGGCAGGTCGGCACAATCGGGGTGTTGCGGGTCGACGCTTTCAGAGGGCACCTGCAGCACCTCCAGACCGCCACCCAGGCCTTGGGCATCCGTCAGCAACAACCGGGCCTGGCTGTCTTCAAGCATGTAAGCCAATCGGTCGGCCGGGTAGTTGGGGTCGAGGGGCACATAGGTGCCGCCGGCCTTGAGCGTCGCCAGCAACGCCACAACCATTTCCACCGAACGAGGCAGTAGCACACCCACCCGCACTTCCGGCCCTACCCCGCGTTCACGCAGGCGGCGGGCCAGGCGATTGGCACGTGCGTTAAGCTGGCGATAGTCGAGACATTCGGTGCCAAAGATCATCGCCAACTGGTCAGGTACCTTCCGGGCCTGAGCCTCGATCAGCTCATGCAAGCCCCCCTCGAAAGTGCCACTCAGTTCGAGGCTGTTCCAGTCCCGCAGGATTGTCTGGCGCTCATCGGCGTCCAGCAGCGCAAACTGCGCGACAGCCTGCTCAGGCTGGCTGACGATGGCGTGCAGCAGGTTCTGCCAGTGGTGCGCCAGTTGTTCAATGGTGCTGCGCTGGAATAGATCAGTGGCGTACGTCAGGGATGCCGCCAGGCCGCCGCCCACTTCGCCGGTGTCCAGGCTCAGGTCGAACTGGGACGTGCCGCTGTCCCAGGCGACGCCCTCGATCGACAAGCCCGGCAATTGCGCCGCGCCAGTCTCACGGCTCTGATGATTGAACAGCACCTGGAACAGCGGGCTGTGGCTGAGGCTGCGCCGGGGTTGCAGAGCATCCACCAACTGCTCGAATGGCAAGTCCTGGTACGTCTGGGCGTCGAGCACCGACTGGCGAACCTGTTGCAGCAAATCGCTGAACGAAGCCTGGCTGTCAAACTCGGCGCGCAGCACCTGGGTGTTGACGAAGAAGCCCACCAGGCCTTCGGTTTCCATGCGATTACGGTTGGCTACCGGCACGCCGACACGGATGTCGCCTTGCCCGCTGTAGCGGTGCAACAGCATCTGGAATGAAGCCAGCAACAGCACGAACAACGTCACCTGTTCGCGTTGCGCCAGGGCCTGCAAGCCAGACGCCAGTTCCGCTGGCAAATTGAAGTCCAGGCGTGCACCACGCAAGCTCTGTTCGGCCGGACGCGGGAAGTCGAAGGGCAGCTCCAGCACCGGTTGCTCACCGCCCAATTTCTCACTCCAGTACGCCAGTTGCCGGGCGCTTTCGCCCTCGGCCATCCACTGGCGCTGCCAGGCCGCGTAGTCGGCGTATTGCACCGGCAGCGCTTGCAAGGCGATCTGGGTACCCGCGCAGAACGCGCCGTAGAACTGGATCAACTCGTCGACGATGATTTGCATCGACCAACCATCAGAAATGATGTGGTGCTGGGTAATGACCAGGACGTAATGGTCGGGCTGCACCCTCAGCAACTTGACGCGCATCAGCGGGCCGTTGAGCAAGTCGAACGGGCGCCGGATTTCGTGTTCAACGGCCGCAGCAATCCCGTGGACCTCCACGGCTTGCTGTTCAACCACCTGGGCCCGCTGTGGCTGGATCACCTGCCAGGTCTGCTCGCCTTCTTCGACGAAGGTGGTGCGCAAGGCTTCATGACGCTGCACCAGCGCCTGGAACGCTTGCTGCAGTGCCACGACATTCAGGCTGCCACGCAGATGCAGCGCAGTGGGCACATGGTAGGCCGCGCTGTCGGGGTCCAGTTGCCAGAGGAACCACTGGCGCTCCTGGGCCGATGACAGCGCCATCGGCCGGCCGCGCTCCAGGGCCAGCATGGGCAGGCTTTCGTGCACCTGCAAGCCTGCGCACGCGGCGGCGAAAGCCAGCAGTGTCGGATGCTCGAACAACGTTTTCAACGGCACTTCAAGCGTGAGTGCATGGCGCACCCGGGAAATAACCTGGGTCGCCAGCAACGAATGACCGCCGCGCTCAAAGAAGTGATCATCAAGGCCGACGCGCTCTACCTGCAACACAGCCTGCCAGATCGCCGCCAACTGGATCTGCAACGGGCTGTGCGGCGCCTCGTAGGCCTGCCGGGGCTGGTTCAGGTCCGGCGCGGGCAATGCGCGGCGGTCGAGCTTGCCGTTGTTGTTCAGCGGCAGCGCGTCCAGCCACACCCAGTGGCCCGGCACCATGTAGTCGGGCAGTGATTGAGCCAGGATGGCGGCCAGGTCAGCAGACTCGGGGGCTACGCCTTGGGCTGCTACCACATACCCCACCAACTGCGCGCCGGTGGGTCCTTCGTACGCAATCACCGCGGCTTCGTGCACCTGCGGCAGGGCTTGCAGGCACGCTTCGATTTCGCCCATTTCAATGCGCAAACCGCGGATCTTCACCTGATGGTCAATCCGCCCCACGTACTCCAGGGCATGATGTTGGTTGTAGCGGGCCAGGTCACCACTGCGGTACAGGCGCGCACCCGACACACCGGCGAACGGGTCCGGCAGGAAGCGTTCAGCCGTCAACGCGGGACGGTCAAAATAGCCCTGGGCCAGGCCGGCCGGGGCGCCGATGTACAGCTCACCGACACCGCCGACGGGCAGCAGCTCAAAGGCGCTGTCGAGCACATACAGCGCACGGCCAGCGATGGCCCGGCCAATCGGAATGCCGAACGTATCGCTGGCATCCGCCAACTGGCAATCGTGCACACTGGACACGACGGTCGCTTCAGTGGGGCCGTAGGTGTTGAGCAGGCGCACCTTGCCCAGCCCGGCTTCATGCCAGGCTCGCAGGCCCTCAACCGACATCGCCTCACCGCCTACGTGTACCTGGCGCAAGTTGCCCAAGGAACGGCCATCGACGGCACACTCCTTGGCCAACAGGTACCAATAGGCTGCCGGCAAGTCGGCCAGGGTTACGCCCTGCTCTACGATTTCCCGAGCCAGTTGCCCCGCATCCCACAGCTCGTCACCGCGCATGACCAGCGCAGCACCGACGCACAGCGGCGGGTAGCATTGCTCGACGAAACCATCAAAGCTGAACGTCGCAAATTGCAGCACCCGGTCCGTGCAGGAAAGCACGCTGTAGTCTTCGGCACTCTCGCAGAACTGGCCGAGGGCGGCGTGATCGATCGCCACACCCTTCGGTTGCCCGGTGGAGCCGGAGGTGTAGATCACGTACGCCAGGTCGGCGGCGACGGCGTGGCTTGGCGGGTTGCCGCAGGCGTAAGCAGCCAGTTCTTCACCCGAAGCGGTGAAGTCCACGCGGGTCAACGATTCGGGTAACGGTAAATCTGCCAGCAGGCCGGTTTCGCAGAGCAACAGATCCAGGCGGCTGTCCGCCAACATGTAGGCCAGGCGTTCGTTGGGGTATTTGGGGTCCAGCGGGACATAGGCCGCGCCGCTTTTTAGCACCGCCAGCAGGCTGACGATCAACTGCGGGCCCCGTCGCGCAGCCAGGCCGACTCGCCGGCCAGGGCCAATGCCGTGCTCCAGCAAGCGATGAGCCAGGCGGTTGGCCTGCTCATTGAGCTCGCCGTAGCTCAAGCGTTGACTACCAGCCAGCACCGCCAGCGCAGTCGGGGTGGCCTGGGCCTGGGCGGCAATGCGCTCATGAACCAACCCGTGATGACGGGTGCTTGCCGCCAGGGATTGACTCAAGCCAAGCATGGCACGCTGGCCAGGCTCATCGAGCAACTGCAAGCTGCCAAGACTGACGCCAGGGTCTGCCGCCAGTTGCACCAACAAGTGTTGCAGGTTGGCACTCAGTTGGGCGACCTGGGCCTCGCTGAAACGCGCCCGGTCATAGCTGAACTCCAGGCGCAGGCTGCTGCCCAGCTCGACACCCAGGGTCAACGGGTAGTTAGTGCGTTCGTGGTTATGCAACTGGCCAAACGACAAGCCAGCGGGCGCGCCCTGCTTGAGCGCTTCGGCGACGGGGAAGTTTTCGAACACCAGCAACGTGTCGAAGAGCGCCGCGCCCTGCTGGCCGGCCCACCCTTGAATGTCGTACAGCGGCACATGCTCGTGATCACGCAGGCCGAGGTTCAAGGCTTGTAACTCGCCCAGCCAGGCGGCGGCCTGTTGCGCCGGGGCGGGCGCACTGATCATCGGCAAGGTGTTGATAAACAGCCCCAGCTGTTGCTCGATACCGGGCAGCGGCGCAGAACGCCCGGCGACCGTGGCACCGAACACTACGCACGGCTGGCCGGTGTAGCGTTGCAGCAGCACACTCCAGGCGCCCTGGAGCAACGTATTGAGGGTGATTTTTTGCTGACGGGCGAACTCGCTCAGGGTAGCGGTCAACGTGCTGTCGAGAAGCACCTGATGGTCAGCCATGCCCGCGTCACCCACCGGTGGGCGAAGGGCCTCAGCCAACAACGTCGGGGCTTGCAACGGGGCCAGGCTGGCGCGCCAGAAGGCCTCGTCCGCCGCTGACGATTGTTGCTGCAACCAGCCCAGGTAATCGCGAAATTGCCCCAGGGGCGCTGGCAGCGCCTGGCCGGCGTAATGGCTGATGACTTCGCCGAGCAACTGCGCGTTGCTCCAGCCATCCATCAGGATGTGATGACTGGTGTAGATCAAATGCCAGCCGCTGCCAGCACCACGCACCAGCATCAGACGGAACAGCGGTGCGACGCTCAACTCAAAACCGCGCTCGCGCTCGGCATCGGCCAGGGCGTCAAGGTCGGCGCCGACCGCCTCGATCACCTGCAACTGCAGGTCGACCTGGCGATGGATCACTTGATGGGCACTGTCGAGTCCCAGCCAGTGGAAACTGCTGCGCAGGATGTCATGCCGATCCAGCGCGGCCTGCCAGGCTCGGCCGAAAGCGAGCAGATCGAGGCCTTCGATGTCCAGGCGCAATTGGTTGATATAGGCTTGAGCCCGGGGCTCGTAAAGGGTGTGGAATAACATCCCCTGCTGCATCGGCGACAACGGGTAGATATCGTCGATGGCCGGCCCTGCTATTGGCAGCGCGTCGAGTTGCTGCTGGGTTAGGTGGGCCAGCGGGAAATCGGACGGTGTGACCTGCCCCGCCTGGGTAGCGCAGCAATGCTCGATCAGCGCTGCCAACTCGACGGCATAATCGTCGGCCAGGCGCTGGACGGTAGCGGCCTGGAACATCTCGCGGCTGAAGCCCCATTGCAACGCGAGCTCACCGCCATACACCTGGCCCTCCAGGGTCAGCCAGTTGGCCAGCGGTGCCTCGCCGTCCTGGGCCTGGCCACTGCTTTCGCTGGCCGGCACGAACAGCGCCGAGTCATTGAACTGGCGGTCGAACTGGCCCAGGTAGTTGAAGGTAATACGCGGCCCCGGCAACCCGGCCAGCGCTTCACGCGCCTCAGGTTCGCCCAGATAGCGAAGCAATCCGTAACCCAGGCCCTTGTCCGGCACTGCGCGCAGTTGCTCCTTGACCGACTTGATCGCCGCCGGCAGCTCACCTTCCGCCTGCAAGCGCACCGGGAACAGGCTGGTGAACCAGCCCACGGTGCGGGTCAGGTCCAGCGCGTCAAACAGGTCTTCACGGCCATGGCCTTCGAGCTGGATCAACGCTGCGTCCTGCCCGCTCCAGCGGCTGATCACCCGTGCCAGGGCTGTCAGCAGCAGGTCGTTGACCTGGGTGCGATACGCCGCCGGCGCGTGTTGCAGCAACTGGCGGGTCAGCTCGGGGTTGAGGCGGGTTTCGATCTTTTCCCCCAGGCGATTTTGCAACCCGCCCTGTGGGTTATCGCAGGGTAAATCGGCCGTGCCCGACTGTGCCTGCCAATACGACAGTTGCCCATTCAGCGTTTGCGCGTGGGCCTGCAAGTGCTGCGCCCAAGCCTGATAGGCGCTGGTCTTGCTCGGTAACTGCGCAGGCGCGCGGTAAGCCTGCTGCAGGTCCTCCAGCAGGATACGCCAGGACACGCCGTCCACCACCAAGTGGTGCAGCACCAGCAACAGGCGCTGGCTTGCGTCGGCCATGTCCACCAGCACGGCACGCAACAGCGGCCCCTGCTGCAGGTCGAGACTGCGCTGGGCCTCATCGCACAATGCGGCCAATTCGCTGTCGGTGGCGGCACTTGCCTGCCATAAGCCGGACTCGCTGACGGGGGCCGTGTGGGCTTGTTGCCAGCCATCGGCGCCCTTCACAAAACGCAGGCGCAAGGCATCGTGGTGGTTGATCAGCCGGGTCAGTGCGACGTCCAGTGCTTCGGCCACCAACGGCTCGCGCGGCGTGAGCAACAACGATTGGTTCCAGTGCTGACGTGCCGGGATCGCCTGTTCGAAAAAGCCCTGCTGCACCGGAGTGAGGATCACCTCGCCGCTGACCGGGCCCTGGTCGAGCGTGATGGCCTGGTCAAAGCTCGCCACCAACGCCAGGCTGCGCACGCTCTGGTACTGGAACAGGTCGCGAGGGCTGAGGCGAATCCCCGCCTGTCGCGCACGGCTGACCACTTGGATCGAGATGATCGAATCACCACCGAGCTCAAAAAAGTTGTCATCCAGGCCGACCTGCTCAACGGCCAACACATCGCTCCAGATTGCCGCCAAGGCTTTTTGCAGGTCATTTTCCGGCGCCACAAATGCCTGCTGCGGCGCAGCATCCGGCAACGGCAAGGCTTTGCGGTCGAGCTTGCCATTGGCGGTCACCGGCAGTTTCACCAGCGGCATCAGGTGGGTGGGCACCATGTATTCCGGCAGGCTGTTCAACAGCCACGCCTTGAGCTCCGGCTGCCACGACGTGGCAGGCTCGCCTCCCTCCAGCACCAGGTAAGCAACCAACTGTTTGCCGCCCTGCACCAGCACCACGGCCTCGCGCACCAGCGGGTGTTGCATCAGGCGGGTCTCGATTTCACCCAGCTCGATACGCAGGCCGCGCAGCTTGACCTGATGATCCAGGCGGCCGAGGTATTCGATCACGCCGTCGGCGCGCTGGCGCACCCGGTCGCCGGTCCGGTACAGCCGCGCGCCGTCATTGAACGGGCACGGCACAAAACGCTCGGCGGTGAGCGCCGGGCGGCGGTGGTAACTGCGGGCCAGCCCGGTGCCACCGAGGTAAAGCTCGCCGCTGACGCCTGCCGGCACAGGGTTGAGTTGCGCATCAAGGACGTAGGTTCCCAGATTGGCGATGGGACGGCCAATGGGCACGCTGTCGGCACCTTCGTCGACGCAGGTCCAGTGTGTGACGTCGATAGCGGCTTCAGTCGGGCCGTAGAGGTTGTACAACCCGGCGCCCGGAAGCTTGGCGAACACCTGCGACTGTGCATCCAGCGCCAGCGCCTCGCCGCTGCACACGATGCGCTTGAGGCTGGCGCAGGCCTGCACACCCGGCTCATGGATAAATGCCTGGAGCATCGACGGCACGAAGTGCAGCGTGGTGATGGCGTGCGCGCCGATGGTCTCGATCAGGCGTGCCGGCTCGCGATGCTCGCCGGGTTCTGCGACCACCAACCGTGCACCGCTCATCAACGGCCAGAAGAACTCCCACACCGACACGTCAAAGCTGAACGGGGTTTTCTGCAACACTGCGTCGCTGGCATCCAAGCCATAAGCCTGCTGCATCCAGCACAAGCGGTTGACCAACGCACGATGGCTGTTGCCTGCGCCCTTGGGCTTGCCGGTAGAGCCGGAGGTATAGATCACATAGGCGAGGTTCAGCGCATGCACGTTGACGGCCAGCGGCTCGCGACTGTAGCCGTCGAGCCAGCCTTGCGCCTCGTCGAGGGCAACGACGTTGATGCCGTCAACCGGCAAGGTCGCCAGCAGGCTCTGCTGGCTGAGCAGCAGCTCGATGCCGCTGTCTTCGATCATGTACGCCAGGCGTTCGCGGGGGTATTCAGGGTCCAGCGGGACGTAGGCGCCGCCGGCCTTGAGAATCGCCAGCAGGCCGACCACCATTTCGATGGAGCGCTCGATGCAGATCCCTACCAGCACATCGGGGCCAACACCTTTCTCACGCAAGGCATGGGCCAATTGATTGGCACGATTGTCGAGTTGGCTGTAGGTCAACTGCGCAGGGCCGAACACCAGGGCAACGGCATGCGGAGTGCGTTGTACCTGGTCTTCGATCAGGTGGTGGATGCCACGTTCGGTCGGGTACGCCTCAAGGGTCTGGTTCCAGTCATGCACCAGTACGCGCCGTTCATCGGCTGCAAGCATCGGCAATTCACCGACGCGCTGACTGCCATCGACGACCATCGCCTGCAACAGGCTGAGCCAGTGTGCGGCCATGCGCTCAATGGTGACTGCGTCGAACAGGTCATTGGCATAGGTCAGCGCGGCGTGCAGGGTGCCGGACTTTTCGTAGGTGTCCAGGCTCAGGTCAAACTGGGTGGTACGGCCTTGCCATTGCACCAGGGACAGTTCAAGCCCGGAGGCGGTGTTGACCGCAGCGATGTCCGCCACTTGCGGCTGATGGTTGTACATCACCTGGAACAGCGGCGTGTGGCTCAGGCTACGCTCGACTTTCAAGGCTTCTACCAGGCGCTCGAACGGCAATTCCTGATGGGCCTGGGCGCCCAGCGCGTGTTCCTTGATGCCTTGCAGCAACTGGTCGACGCGGGTTTGCCCGGTCAGCTCGGTGCGCAACACCTGGGTATTGACGAAGAAACCGATCAGCCCTTCGACTTCGCTGCGGTTACGGTTGGCAATCGGCACGCCAACCCGAATATCGCCCTGCCCGGTGTAGCGATGCAGCAGCACGTTGAACGCGCCGAGCAGCAACATGAACAAGGTGACATTGTGTTTTTGCGCGCAACTGCGCAGCTGCGCAGCCAGCGCCGGATCAATCGCAAAATCATGCCGGGTGCCCTGGTAGCTGGGCATCGCCGGGCGTGGATGATCGATGGGCAGTTCCAGTACCGGGTGCTCATCCCCCAGTCGCGCCTGCCAGTATTCCAGCTGACGGGCCTGCTCTCCCGCCTCCAGCCAGCGACGCTGCCACAGGGCGTAGTCGCTGTACTGGATCGGGAGCGGCGCAAGTTGCGGCGGCTCATGACGCTCATGGGCGTCATAGCAGCGAATGAACTCGTCGATCAGCACGTTCATCGACCAGCCGTCGGACACGATGTGGTGCAAGGTCAGCAGCAGCACGTGTTCCTGCTCGGCCAGCTTGAGCAATTGCACCCGCAACAGCGGGCCGTTGGCCAGGTCGAAGGGCAACAGCGACTGACGGGTAGCGGCCTGCGTCACCGCCTGCTCACGCTCGGCGGGTGCCAGGGCGCTGAGGTCAGATTGCTCGATGACCAGCGGCGACTGCGCAGCCACTTGCAACAGACGATCATCCGCCTGGCGCTGGAACACCGTGCGCAAAGTCTCATGGCGGGCCACAAGGCTGGCGAAGGCCTGCTCGATCGCCGGCAGGCTCAACGCCCCTTTCAGCCGCACCGCGCCCGGCAGGTTATAGGCGCCACTGGCCGGATCCAGTTGCCACAGAAACCACATCCGCTGCTGCGCGTAGGACAGCGCCTGGCGGTCATCCGCCTCCACCCCTGCCGGGATCGGAAACCGGGAAAAATCCACCCCTTCCTTGTGTAGCGCCTGGAGGAACATCTGGCGTTTTTCCAGGGGCAACCCGATAAACCGGCGAGCAAGTTTCAAGGAGTCTTCAGCGTTCATTTCTTGGGATCCGGGGCAATAGGCAGGAAGCACAAAGGCACGTCGTCCCTATAAAACGAATCCGGAGGGGAAAAATTAGCGGGGGATTTGGAGCGCAGGCAACGGTGTCATCAAGGGTTACATCAAACACCGAGAGGCTCGGCGAGGCTGTCCTATCATTGACGCAACCCATCAATTGCAACTACATTTAGTTACAGGCAAGGATCGCCGTGTCGAAAAATGAAAAGCTGCTGGCCAAACTGCTCAATGAGCACTCGGCCTTTACCTGGCCCGAACTCGTCACACTGCTGCGGCGCCTGGGATACACGCAAATCGAAGGGGCGGGTAGCCGGGTCAGGTTCGACAGGGGCGACCCCAGTGCAATGATTACCCTGCACAAGCCTCACCCCGGCAACGAACTGAAACACTACATTCGGCGCCAGATCATCGAACAATTGAAATCAGGAGAACTGATTCAGTGAACAACCAGCTGAAACACAAAGGCTACATCGGCTCCATCGAAGCCAGCATCGAAGACAATTGCCTGTTCGGGAAGCTGCTTTTCATCAAGGCCCTGGTCAGCTACGAGGGAAAAACCGTCGCCGAGTTGGACGCGGCTTTTTGCAGCGCCGTAGACGACTACATCGAGACCTGCCTGGCCCTTGGGCAAACACCGGAAAAGCCTTGCAAGGGCTCGTTCAACGTCCGTGTCGGCCATGACCTCCACTTGGCCGCTGCCCTCGCGGCAACCCGGCAAAAAGTGACGTTGAACGATCTCACGCGGCAAGCGCTGAACGAATTCCTGCAACATCGCGGCGCACTGGTGACAGGGTAATCACCCCAGCCGCCGATACCCCAACACCGCCGCACCCAGCACCACCGCACCCGCCGCCAGCGCCACCCAGAACCCGCTGGGTGCGCCGAAGCGGTCGATCATCCACCCGGAGCTGGCGGCGCCAATGGCCACGCCGATGCTCAGGCCGGTGATCAGCCAGGTCATGCCTTCGGTCAGGCGGCTCGGCGGGACGATTTGTTCCACCAACGCCATGGACACGATCAATGTCGGGGCGAAGAACAGGCCGGAGATGAAGATTGCCGCCGCCAGCGCGGGAATGTTTGTCACCAGCAACAACGGCAGCGTAGTAATCGCCGTCGCCACGCCGCAGTACAGGAACTGGCGAGGCAACGGGGCCTTCAGCTTGAGGGCACCAAACGCCAGCCCGGCCAGGCACGAACCGATCGCGTACACCGACAGCACAATGCTCGCGGCAGCCGGCTGGCCCTGATGCTGGGCGAAGGCGACGCTGACCACATCCACCACGCCGACGATGACGCCCATGGCCATTAACAGCACCATCAGGATCAACACCGAAGGCGAGGCAATCAACCAACGGCCGTGTTCGGCGTGGTGCTCGTGAACCGGTGGCTCGGTCTGGCGTTGCAGCACGAAAGTGGTGACCCCCACCGCCAGGAACAGCGCCGCAATCAACGGCCCCGCTTCGGGGAACAGCAGCACACACAAACCCACCGAGACCGGCGGGCCAATAATGAACACCACCTCGTCGAGCACCGACTCCAGGGCAAACGCGGTTTGCAACTTGGGCTGGCCGCGATACAGCTCGGTCCAGCGCGCCCGCACCATGGCCGACATGTTGGGCATGCAACCGGCCAGGGCGGCGAAGATGAACAGCGTCCAGGTCGGCGCCTGCATGCGGGTGCAGAGCAACAGCAACAACAGCGCGCCGCCGCCGAGGGAGGCGGCCACCGGCAACACCCGGCCCTGGCCATAACGGTCCACCAACCGCGAAACCTGGGGTGCACAAAACGCGGTGGCCAGGGCGAAAGTGGCGGTCACGGCGCCGGCCAGTCCATAACCGCCGTGCACCTGCGAAAGCATGGTGATCAAGCCGATCCCGGTCATGGAGATCGGCATGCGGGCGAGCATGCCCGCCAATACAAAAGCCCTGGAACCTGGCGCCTGGAACAGCTCGGCGTAGGGGTTTGCCATGGTGTGTCACCTCTTCCTGAGCGCCCTGAAACTTGCTATTCGAGGTTTTCGGGGCAAAATACATACGGTGCGTATGTGACAAATCATGCGTAACATACGCGTCGTATGTCAATCATCTATTGTGAGCCTTACCCATGAGCCGAGCCCGCGCCGACATGATCGAAGACACTCGCGCCCGCCTGATCGCCAGCGCCCGCCAGGCCTTCGCCACGCAAGGTTACGCCCAGACGTCGATGGATGATTTTACCGCGCGCGCCGGCCTGACCCGGGGTGCGTTGTACCATCATTTTGGCGACAAGAAAGGCTTGCTGGCGGCGGTGGTTGCGCAGCTCGACGGTGAAATGGACGCGAGCCTGCACCTTATCTCGGAGCGGGCCGAGAACCCTTGGGACGGGTTTTGCGAACGCTGCCGGGCCTATTTGCGTATGGCCCAGGATGCCGAGATCCAGCGCATTGTGCTGCAGGATGCGCCGGCGGTGCTGGGGGCAACCGACCAGCAACAATGCGTGGACTCGCTGCGCCGGTTGCTTGATGAGCTGATGCACGCGGGGTTCATCGAGCATGCGTGCAGCCAGGCGTTGGCGAGGCTGGTCAATGGCAGCCTGGTGAGCGCATCGCTTTGGATCGCCCAGGATGAGCACCCGGGCGAGCGGTTGGAAGAAGCCTTGCAAGGGCTGGAGTTGTTATTGCGTGGTTTGAAGCCTAATGCCGTTTGCTGAACGAGTGCGGTCGGGGGGGGCAGGATCAGATGGGGTACATATCCGTTATTCAGGTAACGGCCGCTTATGGTTTCGCTCTTACAGCGACTCACTTTGGAAAAGCCCCAAAGTAAGCAAAGGGCTCTGCCCCGCCTGTCGGCACCTCGCCTAGGCTCGGTGTTCCCTCACTCCGGCATTGCTCCGCGGGCCGCCGCGACGGGGCGTCCCTGCCCCGTCGCGGCTAAACCGGCGTCCTGCCGGTTTACCCGCTCCTCAATCCCTGCGTTCGGCCTCGGGCTTATTGGGGCAGTCAGAGCCAGATCAAAATCAAAAGCAAAAGCACAGCGGCCTACAGGCCGGCTTGAGTGGTAGAAGCCACAGCAAAAGCCAAAGCGAAAACAGAGCTGCTTTTCTGTAGGAGCCGGCTTGCCGGCGAAAAACCT
>NZ_JARIXR010000057.1:0-22168 GCF_029269205.1 Pseudomonas sp. 1912-s
GTCGAGCTTGTTTTTGGAAACATCAATTCCGACGAACGCAGAGTCATGGTCCATAGCGTTTTTCCTCACGTCCAACCTTGCAGAATCGGGCTTTGCGCCCAGGCAACCGTTCGGACTAGTTTAGGAAGGAACCTGCTCCGACCCATGCTCACTCACGATCTCGAAATCAGAGGGCACTACGGTCTGAAGCAGGTGAAAACAATCTTACAAGGGCACACCGAGCCTAGGCGAGGTGCCGAGTGGTGGGGCAAGAGCGTTTTGCTTACTTTTGCGCTGTTCAAAAGTGAGCCGCTGTAAGAGCGGAACCAATACCAGCCATCACCCAAATAACGGATATGTACCCAAGCCCCGGGGCATCAAATCGACAACCCCTTGAAGTGCTCCTGCAAAAACTCCACACACGCCCGCAGCTTCCCGGAGTACGCCAACCGCGTCGGATACACCGCCCACACGTTGGCACTCTGGGTGTAGTCATGCAGCACCTGCACCAGTTTCCCTTGCTCCAGCAGCGGCTTCACATCCCACATCGACCGCAACAACACCCCACGCCCATCAAGCGCCCATTGCAAAACGATCTCGCCATTGTTGGATGACAGCGGCCCACGCACGCGCACGCTGTCCTGCACGCCATCGCGTTCCAGGTGCCAGATGCCAAAGGCGTTGTCGCGCTCTTTGAGTACCAGGCAGTCGTGTTGCTCCAGGTCGCTCAAGTGCTGCGGCGTGCCTCGGCGTTCGAGGTAGGCGGGCGCTGCGCACAACACCCGGCGGTTGCTCACCAGCCGGCGGCCGATGTGTTGCCCGGGAATGTCGTCGCCCACGCGAATCTCCAGGTCAAAACCCTCGCTGACGATATCCACCACCCGGTCAAACAGGTCCAGGCGAATCTCCAGGTCCGGGTATTGCTCAGCCAGCAGCGACAGGGCCGGCGCCACATGGTTGCGGCCGAAACCGAAGCTGCTGCACAAATGCAGATGGCCACGGGGGCTGTCGTGGGCGTCGGAAAGCTCATCGGACAGTTGCTGGAAGTCTTCGAGAATACGCACGGCCCAGCGCTGCACGCGCTCACCGTCTTCGGTCAGGGCGATACGGCGGCTGGTGCGGTGCAGCAGGCGGGTGGCAAGGGTGGTTTCGAGAATCTGGATACGCTTGCTGACGTAGGCCGGGGACAAGCCCAGCTCATCGGCAGCCGCAGCAAAGCCGGCCTTGCGGATCACGGTCAGGAATACCCGCAGGTCTTCAGGTAGGGGCACGGTATCTTTCTTGTTAGTCATCAGAAACAGGCGTGGCGGCATGAGCCGCCAGAATAGCACCGGTGTGGCGAGGGAGCTTGCTCCCGCTGGGCTGCGCAGCGGCCCCAAAAAAGAGGGGAGCGCTGCGCACTCCAGCGGGAGCAAGCTCCCTCGCCACAGGGGATTGGTACTTAAGGTCTACTCAGCGGCGATCTTCGCCTGCGCAGCAGCCCGCGCATGACGGCCATGCTTGAGGGCGATAGGCGCCATCTTCTCGCGGTCCAGTTCGCCTTCCCACGCAGCCACCACCAGGGCGGCCACGGCATTGCCGATGATATTGGTCAACGAGCGGCACTCGGCCATGAAGCGGTCGACACCCAGGATCAGCACCATCGCCGCCACCGGCACCGTCGGCACCACCGCCAGGCTGGCGGCCAGCGCGACGAAGCCTGCGCCTACCACTGCGCCCGCGCCTTTGGAGGTGAGCATCGCCACCGCCAGCAGGGTCAGTTGTTGCTCCAGCGTCAGGTCGATATTGGTGGCCTGGGCCAGGAACAGCACCGCCAGGGTCATATAGATGTTGGTGCCGTCCAGGTTGAAGGTGTAGCCAGTGGGCACCACAATCCCCACTACGCCTTTGGAGGCGCCGAGGCTTTCGAGTTTCTGGATCAGTTGCGGCAGGGCCGATTCGGAGGAGCTGGTGCCCAGCACGATCAACAGTTCGGCCTTGATGTACGTCAGCAGCTTGAAGATGCTGAAGCCGACATAGCGGGCAATGCTGCCCAGCACCACCGCCACGAAGAAAAACGCGGTGACGTAGAACGTGCCCACCAGTTTCAGCAGCGGCAGCAGCGAACCCAGGCCGTATTTGCCGATGGTGAAGGCGATCGCGCCGAACGCACCGATCGGCGCGACGCGACTGATCATCCCGACGATGCGGAAGAACACTTCGCTGGCCTGGTTGATCACGCCTACCAAGGGCCGGCCCTTCTCGCCGATCATCACCAGCCCGAGGCCAAACAGCACTGACACAAACAGCACCGGCAGGATTTCGCCCTTGGAGAAGGCGTCGAAGAAGGTGGTCGGGATCACGTGCATCAGGAACCCGGTGACGCCTTCGCCGTGTTCGGCCTGGCCGACAAAACCGGCGATGGCCGAGCTGTCGAGGGTCTTCACATCAATGTTGAACCCCACGCCCGGGTGCAGCAGATGCGCGGCGAGGATGCCGATCACCAGGGCGATGCTGGAGACAATCTCGAAATACAGCAGCACCTTGCCGCCCACGCGGCCCACCTGCTTCACGTCGTGCATGCTGGTGATGCCGGAGACCACGGTGCAGAAGATGATCGGGCCGATGATCATCTTGATCAGCTTGATAAAACCGTCGCCCAAGGGCTTCAGGTCGATGCCCACCTGGGGCCAGTGGTTGCCGATCAACACGCCCAGCACAATGGCGATGATCACCTGCACATACAGGGTTCCCAGCAGTTTTCTGATTGTCATTTTTATTATCTCGAGACGTTTTTTGGGCAAGCAGATCCCGTCGCAGGCTTTTTCAAGCCTGCGGGGCGGGATCGATCAGATCAGCGGTTGACTAAAGGCTCAGCGAAGGAAGGTCAGGACTTCGCCGAGCAACAGCTCCGGGGCTTCTTCTGCGATGTAGTGGCCGGCCGGCAGGGCCTTGCCACGTACGTCGGTGGCTACTTTTTGCCATTCCTTGAGGGGTTCGAAACAGCGCCCGACGGTACCCTCGGCGCCCCACATCACCAGCAATGGCAGGTTCAGGTGATTGCCGATGTCGATATCGGCGCGGTCGTGCTCAAGGTCGATGCCGGCGGCGGCACGGTAGTCTTCGCAGATGCCGGTGGCGGTGCCGGGCAGTTTCAGGCAGCGCAGGTATTCGGCGAAGGCTTCATCGGTGAACGGCTTGAGGCCGGCACTGCGGCTGCCCATGACGCTGCGCAGGTACAGCTCGGGGTTGCTTTCGATCAGGCTTTCCGGCAACGGCGCCGGGCGGATCAGGAAGAACCAGTGCCAGTAGGCGCGGGCAAAGGCCTCGTCGGTCTGGGCGTACATCGAAAGCGTCGGTGCGATGTCCAGCAGCACCATGCGTTGCACGGCCTTGGGGTGGTCCAGGGCCAGGCGATGGGCGACGCGGGCGCCACGGTCGTGGGCCAGCACCGAGAATTCATCAAAGCCCAGGGCCTTCATCAACTCGACGCCGTCGCGGGCCATTTCGCGCTTGGAGTAGTGGATGTGATGCTCATCGGCGGCGGGTTTGCTGCTGTCGCCGTAACCGCGCAGGTCGGCGGCGACCACGGTGAAGTGTTCGGCCAGTTGCTCGGCGACTTTGTGCCAGATGACGTGGGTCTGCGGGTGCCCGTGCAGCAGGAGCAGGCCGGGACCCGCGCCGCCTTTGCGGTAGCTGATGTCCACACCGTTGACGTGGCGCTGGTCTTTTTGGAATCCGGCGAACATGGAATGACTCCTTGTGATGATTGCCTGCATCCTGAAATCACACGGCGCCTGGGGCAAGGGGGAAAACGTGGAGGGGTTGTTCATGAAGTGTGTTGAAGGGGTTGGGCCCCTTCAACACGGGACTTTATCCTTGCTTGAACATCTCCTCGGCCCGCTGGCGAACCTGCGCCTCGGTCAAATCCTCCTTGCGGGTGGCCAGGAACCACACGTGCCCGAACGGGTCTTTCAGCGTCCCGGAACGGTCGCCGTAAAACTGATCCTTGGGCTCTGAAATCGCCGTGCCGCCAGCCTTGATCGCCCGGGCGAACTGTTGGTCGACGTCTTGCACGTAGAGATGCAGGCACACACTGGGGTGTTCCTTGCCCGGGCTGCCGAACGACATCTCGCCGCAGGGCGAGGCCATCATGATCGGCGAATCACCAATGCGCAGTTCGGCATGGCCGACCTTGCCGTCGGGCATGTCCAGGCGCATGACTTCGGTGGCGCCAAAGGCTTGTTTGTAGAACTCGATGGCTTCAGCGGCTTTGTCGATGCCCAGGTACGGCGTGATGCTGTGATAGCCCTCGGGAATGGGTTTAACGCTCATTTCGTTCTCCTCAGATTGTGGTTATGGAGGGACGGCTTTTTCACTATAGGCCACGTGCGCCGTGGCCTGCGGGCAGCCGACGAGGTGTTGCCCAGGCAACAGCAAACCGGCAGTTTGCTGCGCCGTGGGCGGTCTGCCGCGCGTAGATCGGGCGCAAACCCTTGTGTTTGAAGGTCCGGCGCCTCAGGCACAGAAGCTGCAATGCCTCAGGTAAATCATTCGCCCGAGAGCGTTGTATGTCTGTACTGCCTGTATCTGCCGATTACCCGATTCACTCACCTCACGCCGAGCTGATCCGCGACGAGGCCCATGCCCTGGCCGTTGCCCACCAAGTCGCCGCCGTATTGCTGGAACAAGACGCCGAACGCGATCGCACCCGCCAGGTGCCGGCGGACGTGGTCGACCTGTATTCCAACAGCGGCCTGTGGGGCATCAGCGTGCCCCGCGAGTTTGGCGGCGCCCAGGTGTCCTACGCGGTGCTGGCCCAGGTGATTGCGATTATCTCGGCGGCCGATCCCTCGCTGGGGCAAATCCCGCAGAACCATTACTGCCTGCTGGAAGACATCCGCCTGCAAGGCACGCCTGAACAGCAGGCGTACTTTTTTGGCCTGGCGCTGGAGGGGCATCGGTTTGCCAACGCACTGTCGGAAACCGGCGGCAAGAACGTCCAGGACATCCAGGCGACCATCCGCCGGCAAGGCGACGGCTATGTGATCAACGGCCGCAAGGGTTATTGCACCGGTTCGCTGTACGCCCACTGGCTGGCGGTGCTGGCGCTGGATGAACAGCAAAATGCGCAACTGGCGTTCGTGCCGCGCGGCACTGAAGGCCTGGTGGTGGTCGATGACTGGGACAGCATGGGCCAGCGCACCACGTCCAGCGGTACGGTGTTGGCCGAAAACCTGAAGGTGCCGGCGTTCAACCTGTTTCCTACCCATCGCTCCTACGATTCGCCGACCCTGGCCGGCCCATTCGCCCAGCTGACCACCGCCGCCATCGACGCCGGCATCGCCCGTGCCGCGCTGCGTGACACGGTGCAGTTCGTCCGGCAATTCGCCCGCCCATGGATCGATGCCGGGGTGGAAAAAGCCAGCGAAGACCCGCTGACCATTATCCAGGTCGGTGCGCTGGATATTCGACTGGAAGCGGCGGAAGCCTTGCTGGAACGGGCCGGAAAAGCCCTCGACGCCGCGCGCCCGGCACCGGATGAAGACAGCGTCGCCCATGCCTCACTGGCCGTTGCCCGGGCCAAGGTGCTGACCACCGAAATCGCCATCGACGCCAGCAACAAGCTTTTCGAGCTCGGCGGCACCCGGTCCACCTTGAAGAAGCACAACTTCGACCGGCACTGGCGCAATGCCCGGGTGCATACCCTGCATGACCCGGTGCGGTGGAAGTACCACGTGGTGGGTAACTGGTTGCTCAACGGCGCCAAGCCCCCGCGTCACGACTGGTCTTGAACCATGGCCGAGCTGTTTAAAAACATCTATTGGGCCGACATCGGCCAAGCGTGCCTGGAAACCCTGAGCATGCTCAGCGCGGCCCTGGGTTTTACCGTGCTGCTCGGGTTGCCGCTGGGGGTGGTGTTGTTCCTCACCGGCAAGCGCCAGTTGCACGAAACCCTGGTGGTGTACCGCGCGTTGTCGGTGGTGGTGAACGTGCTGCGTTCGCTGCCGTTCATCATCCTGCTGATTGTGCTGATCCCGGTGACCACCTTGCTGGTGGGCACCTCATTGGGCGTGCCCGGCACGATTCCGCCGTTGGTGGTGGGCTGTACGCCGTTCTTCGCGCGGCTGGTGGAAACCGCCTTGCGTGAAGTCGACCGTGGCGTGGTGGAGGCCACCCAGTCCATGGGCGCCAGCACCTGGCAGGTGATCCGCCACACGCTGTTGCCGGAAGCCCGGGGCGGGCTGCTGGCGGCGGTCACCGTCACCGCGATTGTGCTGGTGGACTACACCGCCATGGCCGGGGTGATTGGCGGCGGTGGCCTGGGCGACCTGGCCATCCGCTACGGCTATCAGCGTTTCCAGACCGACGTGATGGTGGTCACCGTGTTGCTGCTGTTGGTGCTGGTGCAGGCCCTGCAAATGACCGGCGACCGCTTGGTGGCGCGTTACAGCCGCCGTTAAAACCTATTCCTAGAACGACTGCTTTCGGAGCAATCATGAAAAAATCCCTGGCCATTTTGGCTGCTGTCTTCTCCCTGAATGCCCTCGCCAACGAGACGTTGGTGGTGGGTGCCACACCCGTGCCTCACGCCGAGATCCTGGAGTTCGTCAAACCCGCGCTGGCCAAGGAAGGCGTGGACCTGCAGATCAAGGTCTTCACTGATTTCATCCAGCCCAACCAGCAACTGGCGCTGAAGAACATCGACGCCAACTACTACCAGTACCGGCCATTCCTGGATGACTACAACAAGACCCGGCACACCAATCTGGTGCCGGTGGTAGGCGTGCACATCGAGCCGTTCGGCGCTTATTCGACCAAGATCAAAAATATCTCCGAGCTGAAAGACGGCGCCACGGTGTCGATCCCCAACGACCCGGTCAACACCGGCCGCGCCTTGGTGCTGCTGGACGAAGCCGGCCTGATCAAACTCAAGGACCCGAGCAACACCCTGGCCACCCCACGGGACATCGTCGAGAACCCCAAGCACCTGAAAATTCGTGAGCTGGAAGGGGCGTTGCTCGCGCGTTCAGTGAGCCAGGTGGACCTGGCGTTCGTGTTCGCCAACTACGCCCTGGAAGCCGGGATCGACACCAACAGCGCGTTGATCGTCGAGAAGGGCAAGAGCCTGTACGTCGAGTATCTGGTAGCGCGCCCGGACAACATCAACGACCCGGGCATCCAGAAGCTGGCCAAGGCGTTGAACTCCGATGAAGTGCGCCAGTTCATCCTGACCCGCTACAAGGGCCAGATTGCCCCGGGATTCTAAGACCCATACAGATCCAAGGTGGGAGCTGGCTTTTGTGGGAGCCGGGCTTGCCCGCGATAGCATCACTGCGGTTTGCCAGAAAAACCGAGGTGCTTGCATCGCAGGCAAGCCAGCTCCCACATTGATTGGGTTCACACGTCAGGGATCAGGGGTGGGCTCCAAGAGTTGTGCCCCAGGCCCGCGCTCACCCAGTACATCATCGTGATTACGCAGCGGGCACGCCTCCAGCGACAAACACCCGCAGCCAATGCAGCCACTGAGTTTGTCCCGCAGCAGCACCAGCTTGTCGATGCGCTGGTCCAAATCCTCACGCCACAGCGCAGACAGGCGTTCCCAGTCGGCAGCCGTTGGCGTGCGGCCATCGGGCAAGGTTTGCAGCGCGTCATGGATCGTCGCCAGGGGGATGCCCAAACGCTGAGCAATCTTGATCACCACCACCCGGCGCAACACGTCCCGCGGGTAGCGCCGTTGATTGCCGGCGTTGCGGTTGCTCTTGATCAACCCCTTGGTTTCATAGAAGTGCAGCGCGGTGACCGCCACGCCGCTGCGGGCCGCCAATTGGCCGACGGTGAGTTCTTTGGTGACCATGAAAAAGCCCTTGACCTTGACTTAACTAGAGGTTTTACCCTGCGTGGCATCGAATCGCAAGATTGTGCCTACAGTGAGAGGGAAATGTTCATGCAGGTATCAGAGAAGAGTCTGAGTTTCACCCAGATGGTCGAATTCCAGATCGAACCTCAGCAGCAATCGGCTTTGGTGGCGGCCCTGTCATCCCAGAGCGAGCGTTTGGCCCAAGGCCATGGCGGCTTTATCAATGCCAGTGTGCAGGTCAGCGATGATGGACGCCGGGTGCTCAGCTGCCTGCAATGGCGCTCCCGCGAAGACGGGGAGGCGGCCTTCAAGTGTTTTGAGCACGGTGAGGAAGATTTCTGGACGCTGATCCGCGCCCACCAGGCCACGGCGGTGACCTTCTGTTCGTTCCAGGTGCTGCGCAGCATCGAGCGCAGCCATGACAACGCCTTGCACTGCCGCCTAAATTGACAGGTGCAGCATGCGTTCGCCCTGTACGTTCTCGCCGGGGCGTCGCTTGTTTACCGCCAGTTCACCGATCTTGATCAAACGGGTTCGCGTCACGTTGCGGCTCAGGCCCAGCAGGTTGGCGGTGTGCACCTGGTTGTAATGGCTGAAGCGGTAGGCGGCGCGCAGCAGCGCATCCTCGACCTTTTCATGCAGGGCGCCGGCCTGTTCTTCGAAAAGTTTTTGAAAGGCCCGTTCCAGCAAGGCTTCAGCGCTGTTGTCGATGCCGTGCTGGCTGTCGTCCTGACGCTCGATGCGCATGTTCGACAGGCGCAGATCGTCGCGCTCGATCACGCCATTGCGGCAAATCAGCAGGGTGTGGTGGATGACGTTTTCCAGTTCGCGGATGTTGCCCGGCCAACTGTAGCTCTTGAGTTTCTGTTCGGCCTCGCGGCTGATGGTGATGGGGCCATAACCCAGGCGCTGGCTGTAGGCTTCGATGAAGTGCCGGGTCAGCGGCAGGATGTCGCCGGGGCGGTCCCGCAGCGGGCTCAGCTCCAGGCTGACCACGTCAAGGCGGTAGTACAGGTCCTCACGAAAATGCCCGGCGTTGATGGCTTTTTCCAACTGAACGTTGGTGGCAGCCAACACCCGCACGTCGATGGGAATGCTTTTGCGCGAGCCCAGGCGCACCACTTCGCGTTCCTGCAGGACGCGTAGCAGCTTGACCTGAATCGCCATCGGCAAGTCGCCAATTTCATCGAGGAACAAGGTGCCGCCGTCGGCCTCTTCGAACCAGCCGGCCTTGGCGCTGAGGGCACCGGTGAAGGCGCCTTTTTCATGGCCGAACAGCTCGGCTTCCACCAGGGATTCGGAAAACGCGCCGCAGTTGACCGCCACGAACGGCCGGTTGCGCCGCGCGCTGAGGTTGTGGATATGGCGCGCCACCAGCTCTTTACCGGTGCCGGTTTCGCCGATGATCAGCACGCTGGCTTCGCTCGGCGCGACTTGCTGGATGTGCGCCAGCAACGCCTGGGATTTGGGGTCTTCGAAGACCTGGGCCGTGGCGCGGATCGAGGTCGCAAGAGCGGGCGAGGGCGGTAAGGTTAAAAGCTGCATGGGCACCTCTTCTAGGAGTAGAACGTGGGAATCGGCAGGGACTGGTTCAACGCCCAGTCCCCCAATTCGTGGAGTTTGTAGTCCACCGGGTCGTGCAACGTTTGCGTGCGCAGGTTGCGCCAGTGCCGGTCCAGGCGCAGGGAGGCGTGGGTGGAGCGCGCGCCGGTGACTTCGAACAGGCGGCTGCACAGTTCCAGGCCGTTGCGGGTAGCGGCCACTTTGGCGGTGGCGATGGCGATGGCCAGTTCGCCGCGCTCGCTTTCGCTGAGGCTCGGGCCTTTGGCCCAGGCCTGGTCCAGCAGTTCGGCGGCACGCTCCACCAACAGGCGCACGCCTTCCAGCGCGACCCAGAATTCGCCGTAGTGGTTGAGCACGTACGGGTCCTGGCGAATGTCCTGCACCGTGGATTTATGCCAGGGCCGGGTTTCGGTCAGGGTGTAGTTGCGGGCTTCGGCAAAGGCGCCTTCGGCGATGCCGAGGAACATGTGGGTGAAGGTCAGCTGGGCGATCAGCGGGCGCAGACAGGCGAAGGGCGTGCTGAGCGGGCCGGGATCGAGGAGCAATTCCGACTCCTCCACGCGTACCCGTTCGAAGGTGGCGCTGCCGCTGTCGGTCTGGCGCTGGCCGATGTTGTTCCAGTCGTTGTGCAAGGTGATGCCGCTGCGGCCGCTGGGGATGGCCGCAATCAGCAGTTTGCCGCCGGCGCTTTCATCCACCGCCGAGGCGATCAGCATTTCCGAGTCGCTGGCGCCGGAGCAGAAACTTTTCTTGCCGGAAAATTCGCGCCAGCCGCCGAAGGCCTTGACCACCGTGCGTGTGTCCAGCGGGTTGAGGGCGTTGCCCCAGAACCAGTTTTTACGCGCGGTCTGTTCGAACCAGGGTTGCCATTGCTCCGGGCGGGAAAACAGGCGCACGGTGGCGAGCATCAGATGATGAAACCCGAAGACGTGGGCGATGGAACTGTCGACCTTGGCGAACTCGCGCACGATCTCCAGGGTCTCGCTCCAGCGGGCGCCGAGGCCGCCGTATTGGGTAGGAATGCTCAGGGCCAGCAAGCCGCTCTGGCGCAGGGCGTCACGTTCGGTCTTCGGGGTGCCGCCACGCTCGTCGCGTTCGACGGCGGTGAGGGCGAATTCGGCGGCCAGCAGTTTGGCGGTCTGCAAGGGTGAGGGCAGGACGCTGTTGGGTTTGGCTGTCACGCGGTATTCCTCAATGTCTGTTTGGCAATAAAGCCCAAATGTGGGAGCGGGCTTGCTCGCGAATGCGGTGACCCAGAAACAAATTCGGTGACTGACACACCGCTTTCGCGAGCAAGCCCGCTCCCACATACAGCAGATCTCAGCGTGCTCAGGCTTTTGCCGGCAGCACGTCGTTGGCAATCATTTCGCCGAACGGTCCGGTGAGGTTGGTGACGCCACGCCCGGCCAGGCTGGCGTAGGGCTCCGGCAGCAGCGGGAACACCAGTTCGGCAAAGCGATACGCCTCTTCCAGGTGCGGGTAGCCGGAGAAGATGAAGCTTTCGATGCCCAGGTCCGCGTATTCCTTGATCCGCTCGGCGACTTGCTGAGGGTTGCCCACCAGGGCCGTGCCCGCGCCGCCCCGCACCAGGCCGACACCGGCCCACAGGTTGGGGGCGATTTCCAGGTTGTCGCGACGCCCGTCGTGCAGCGCGGCCATGCGCCGCTGGCCTTCGGAGTCAAAGCGCGAGAAGGATTTTTGCGCGGCGGCGATGGTTTCGTCGCTGATGTGTTCGATCAGTTTGGCGGCGGCTTTCCAGGCGTCTTCTTCGGTTTCGCGCACGATCACATGCAGGCGAATCCCGAACTTGACGGTGCGGCCATGGCGCGCTGCGCGCTCGCGAACGTCGGCGAGTTTCTCGGCGACGGCGGCCGGTGGTTCGCCCCAGGTCAGGTACACGTCCACCTGTTCGGCCGCGAGGTCGTGGGCGGCGTCCGAGGAACCGCCGAAGTACAGCGGTGGATATGGCTTCTGCACCGGTGGGTACAGTGCCTTGGCGTTCTGTACGCGCAGGTGTTTGCCTTCAAAATCTACCGATTCGCCCTGCAACACGCGGCGCCAGATCTTGAGGAATTCGTCGGTCACTTCGTAGCGTTCGCTGTGATCGAGGAAGCTGCCGTCGCCGCGGTTTTCGTCGGGGTCGCCGCCGGTCACCACGTTGATCAGCAGGCGGCCACCGGACAGGCGGTCGAGGGTGGCGGCCATGCGTGCCGAGACGGTCGGCGAGATGATCCCCGGGCGAATCGCCACCAGGTAACGCAGGCGTTCGGTCAATGGCACCAGCGCCGAGGCGATCACCCAGGAGTCTTCGCAGGAGCGGCCGGTGGGGATCAGCACGCCGTGGTAGCCGAGGTTGTCCGCCGCTTGAGCGACTTGTTTCAAATAGTTGAGGGTGACCGGGCGAGCGCCTTGGGTGGTGCCGAGGTAATGGCCGTCACCGTGTGTAGGCAGAAACCAGAAAACATCCATGACAAATCCTTAAGCGATTTTCAGCAGAGAGGTGGGATGCGCGGCAAACAATGGCGCGGCGCGTTCTGCAGCAAGGCGAATGCGGGCCTTCAAGGGCTCACTGGTTATGTGGTAATCGGTGAAGTCAGCCTCGGTGGCGTACACGCCAATCGGCAAGGTCAGGGCCTGGAAGAAACTGAACAGCGGGCGCAGTTGGTGATCGAGTACCAGGGCGTGGCGTTCGCTGCCGCCGGTGGCCGCCAGCAACACCGGGGTGTTGATCAGCGCGTTGAGGTCGACCAGGTCGAACAGGTGCTTGAGCAGGCCAGGGTAGGAGCCGCGATACACCGGGGCGGCGACGATCAGCAGGTCGGCCTGCTCGATCGCTTGCAGTTGGGCTTCGACGTCGGCGGGCAGTTCCTGGCGCGACAGTGCGCCGCCCAGCGGCCGGGCAATGTCGCCGAGTTCAATCAGGGTGGTCTGGATCGGCAATTGATTGGCCAGTTCGGCCAGCACGGCCTGGGTCAGTACCAGGGTGCGGGACGGGCGCCAGGTTCCGCCGGAGAGGGCAACGACATTCAGTGGACGAGTCATCAACAGTTCCTTTTTCAACAGTGGCTCAGGGCAAGAGCAGTAGCGGGGCTTGAGCAAGAGCTGTACCAAACTGCGCAGCCCTTGATTGGCGAGGCCTCTGGGCCAGGTGTTGGAAAATGGCGGTGTTGTCTGCCTGGTGTTTTGTTGAATGACTGTTGCCTGGGCAACAGTTGCCAGGCGAACAGTGGCGTGAGCGCTGAGGCCATTTATAGAGGGTTGTATTTATTCCGTAAATGAACGTATTTCCATATTTATAGATCTGTATGGAATATGCGGCGTGACTATCACAGGTGTCGCAAAGGTTGATAGCGACTATCACGGCTGATGATTTTTCACCGTGCAGGGGCGGGAGTAGCCTGTGTTCATTGACTTCAACCCGTTTCGCAGGACCTTCGCCATGAACCGTTTTCTCGCCATTGCCGTATTGCTTGTCACCTCAGTCCTTGCCGGTTGTGCGACCCATTCGTCGCCTGAATTGCGTGCCTACTCGGCTGAAGAGAGCAAGGAACTGGCGCTGGAAGCCCTGAGCCGTCGGGGCCTGTCGTTTGATGAATACCAACAGAAGAAAGCTGAACTGACTGGCCAGCCACAGAACACGTTTGGTTTTGACCGCCAGGGCGAAATGAATGCCGAGCGTGGCGTGACGCTGCACGGTCGCCCCAGTTGAGTCAGTGGCCAGGTCTGAAGAGCCCGAGGTTTCCCACAGGAACCTCGGGCTTTTTGTTTGCCATCCGTTTCCCGGAGCCTGTTAAGCTGAATTTCAGGAGCGTTCCTACGCACTTTTAAATAAAGTGGTCTTTCTTTAACGGCACGGGATCAGGTAAACCATCTTCCTTTCTGATCGCTGCCCCTGAGACGCTGCTCTCGGGAACATGCTCTGCGAGTCTTTAACGTCATGAATAAACGTCCGCTGTATTTCGACTACGCCGCCACCACGCCGGTGGATGAGCGGGTCATCCAGGTGATGGTCGAGTGTCTGGGTTTCAACGCCAACTTCGGTAACCCTGCGTCCAGTTCCCATGCGTTCGGCCAACAGGCCCGGCAAACGGTTGAACAGGCGCGGCGCCAGGTGGCCGAACTGGTTGGCGCCGAGCCGGCACAGATTGTCTGGACCTCCGGTGCCACCGAGTCCAACAACCTCGCCATCAAGGGCGTCGCCCAGGCGCGGGGCGTGGCCGGTGGGCATATCATCACCAGCCAGATCGAACACAAGGCCACGCTCGACACCGCTCGCCAGTTGCAGGAAGCCGGGGTTGCCGTGACGTACCTGGTGCCGGACGCCGAAGGGTTGATCAGCGCCGAGGCGGTGAGTGAAGCATTGCGTGAAGACACCTTTTTGGTGTCGCTGATGCTGGTGAACAACGAGTTGGGCACCCTCAACGATATCCAGGCGATTGGCGCGCGAGTGCGTGAGCATGGGGCGTTGTTTCACGTGGATGCGGCGCAGGGCGCGGGCAAGGTGGCGATTGACCTGGCCGAGTGGCCGGTGGACCTGATGTCGTTTTCCGCCCACAAGCTCTATGGTCCCAAGGGCATCGGCGCCTTGTACGTCGGCCCGCGTGCGCAGCAGAAAGTGCTGGCGCAGATTCACGGCGGTGGCCATGAAGGCGGCTTGCGTTCCGGCACCCTGGCGACTCACCAGATCGCCGGCATGGGCACGGCGTTTGCCCTGGCGGCAGCGTCCTTCGCTGAAGAAAAGGCGACCATCGTCGCCTTGCGCGAGCGCCTGCTGGAACAGATGAATAGCATTGCCGGGGTGCGCCTCAATGGCAGCCTTACCCAGCGTATCCCCCACACCTTGAGCCTGACGTTCAGCGAGGGCGAGTTCAACTCCGCCGCCCTGAGCGCGGGCATTGCCTTTTCGGCGACCTCGGCCTGCAATTCGGCGAGCAATGCACCGTCCCATGTGCTTCTGGCGCTGGGCCATGATGCCCGCAGCGCAGGTCGCACCATTCGCTTGAGCCTCGGTCGGTTTACCACCGAGCAGGACATCGATCAGGCGGTACAACTGATCAAGGCGGCACTGGCCAGCGCACCGGCTTTCTGGGCCGTTTGACCCCATAACAATTATTAGTGGTTAGCAGGAGACACGATGAGCACACAGCCTTTGACCCATGGAACGGTTCCCCAGCGCCTGGCGCATACCCGCGAACTGATGAGCCGCGAAGGCATTCATGCCCTGTTGGTGCCGTCGGCCGACCCGCACTTGTCCGAATACCTGCCGGGTTACTGGCAGGGGCGCCAGTGGTTGTCGGGTTTTCACGGTTCGGTGGGCACGCTGATTGTCACCGCGGATTTCGCCGGTGTGTGGGCAGACAGCCGCTATTGGGAACAGGCGACCAAGGAACTCAAGGGCAGCGGTATCGAATTGGTCAAGCTGCAACCCGGCCAGCCCGGGCCACTGGAATGGCTGGCGGAACAGACTCCGGAAGGCGGCGTGGTGGCAGTGGACGGTGCGGTCATGGCCGTGGCCTCGGCGCGTACCCTGGGCAGCAAGCTGGAAGCACGTGGTGCACGCTTGCGCACGGACATCGACCTGCTGAATGAAGTCTGGCAAGACCGCCCAACCTTGCCGAACCAGCCGATCTATCAACATCTGCCGCCCCAGGCCACCGTCAGCCGCGGCGAAAAACTCGCGGCCCTGCGCGAAAGCTTGAGCGAGAAGGGGGCCGACTGGCATTTCATCGCGACCCTGGACGATATCGCCTGGCTGTTTAACCTGCGTGGTGGTGACGTTTCGTTCAACCCGGTGTTTGTGTCCTTTGCCTTGATCGGTCAGCAGCAGGCGACATTGTTTGTGGCTTTGAGCAAAGTCGATGCCGAGCTTCGTGCCGTGCTGGAGCAGGATGGCGTGGCCCTGCGTGATTACAGCGAAGTCGCAGCTGCATTGAAGGCCATTCCGTCGGGCGCCAGTGTGCAGGTCGATCCGGCACGGGTGACCGCCGGCTTGCTGGAAAACCTCGGCAGTGGCGTCAAGCTGATCGAAGGGCTTAACCCGACCACCTTGGCCAAATCGCGTAAAAGCCTGGCGGACGCCGAGCATATTCGCCAGGCCATGGAGCAGGACGGCGCGGCCTTGTGCGAATTCTTCGCCTGGCTCGACAGTGCGTTGGGCCGTGAGCGCATCACCGAACTGACTATTGATGAACACCTGACGGCGGCCCGTACCCGCCGTCCGGGTTATGTGTCGCTGAGTTTCAATACGATTGCCGCGTTCAACGCCAATGGCGCGATGCCGCACTACCACGCGACTGAAGAAGAGCACGCGCTGATCGAAGGCGATGGCTTGCTGCTGATCGACTCCGGTGGCCAGTACCTGGGTGGCACCACCGACATCACGCGGATGGTGCCTATTGGTACGCCAACCGAAGAGCAGAAGCGCGATTGCACGCGGGTGCTCAAAGGTGTGATTGCCTTGTCCCGCGCGCATTTCCCCAAGGGCATTCTTTCGCCGCTGCTGGATTCCATCGCCCGTGCGCCGATCTGGGCCGAAGGCGTGGACTACGGCCACGGCACCGGTCATGGCGTCGGCTACTTCCTCAATGTGCATGAAGGCCCGCAGGTGATCGCCTATCAAGCCGTCGCCGCACCGCAAACCGCGATGCAGGCCGGCATGATTACGTCCATCGAGCCGGGCACTTACCGTCCGGGGCGTTGGGGTGTGCGGATCGAGAACCTGGTGCTGAACCGTGAAGCGGGCAAGACCGAGTTTGGCGAGTTCCTCAAGTTCGAGACACTCACGCTGTGCCCCGTCGACACCCGTTGCCTGGAGCCGTCGTTGCTGACGGTGGACGAGCGCCAGTGGTTCAACGATTACCACGCGCAAGTCCGTGAGCGCTTGAGCCCGCTGCTCAGTGGCGCGGCGCTGGAATGGTTGCAGGTGCGTACGGCTGCTATCTGAGGGGCTGCAGTTCGGGCGCCTGGGTCAGGGCATCGGCCATGTAGTCGATAAACGCTTTGACCCGGGCGGACTGACGGCGATTGGGTGCCGAAACGGCATGAATCGGCAGCGACTGCGGGGTGTAGTCCTGCAGCAAGGCGACCACCCGGCCGGCCTTCAGGTCATCAAAGAACAACCACAGGGGCGACAGCGCAATGCCGAGCCCCGCCAATACCATCTCGCGTACAGCCTCGGAGTTATTGCTCTGGGCGTTGCCCTTGATCTTGACGCTGTGCCGCGTCCCGTCCTTTTCGTAAACCCATTGGTTCTGGCTGCTGAGCAGGTTGAACAGCAGGCAATTGTGCCGGGCCAGCTCTTGCGGCGTTTGCGGCGCCGGGTGTTTGGCCAGATAGGCGGGGCTGGCGAGGGTGACCCGGTGAGTAGTGCCGATCTGCCGGGCGATCAGGCCGCTGTCGCGCAACTCGCCGATGCGCAGGGTAACGTCCAGGCCTTCGCTGACCAGGTCCTGATTTTGATCGTTCAGTTGCAGGTCAACCTGTACCTGTGGGTATCGATCGAGAAATCCCGCCAGGCGTGAGGCGATGTGCAGGCGACCGAAGCTCACCGACGAGCCAATGCGTAACGGACCGGCGACAGCTTCCTTGCCGGACTGGAAGCTGTGTTCTGCAGCATCCACCGCCGCGAGGATTTGCCGGCAATGGCTGTAGTAGCGCTGGCCTTCGTCTGTCAGGGAGAGTTTGCGGGTGCTGCGGGAAATCAGCTTGCCGCCCAGTTCTGTCTCCAGTGCACGCAGTACTTTGCTGATGGTGGGCTGAGTGGTGTGCAATTCCCGGGCAACCGCAGAGAAACTCCCGCGCTCGATTACCCGGACGAAAATGGCCATTGCGTTGAGCTTATCCATGGGGCTACCAATTCATGCCAAATGAGCATGGTCACTATAGCGGTTTGGCGTCTTATCGGCATGAATGGCTGGGCACATCATGGTGATCACTTCCTGATGAATCGAGATCGCGACCATGACTGATACAACTCAAATGCATGCCCTGGTGGTGGATGTGGCGAATGGGCCGTTACGGCTGGCAACGATTCCCAGGCCGACGCCGGGGGATGGTGAGGTGCTGGTAAAGATCAAGGCCAGTGGCCTCAACCCGCTGGACGGGAAAATTCGTGCAGGTGAGGCGGCCCATGCCCGTCAGCCGTTGCCGGCTGTGATTGGCTTGGACTTGGCGGGGATCATCGAGACGGTGGGCCCGGGTATCAACGAGTGGAAGGCGGGCGATGAGGTGTACGCCCTGGCGACGGGAGTGGGGGGCATCCAGGGTTCGTTGGCGGAGTTTGCCGTGGTGGATGCGCGCTTGCTGGCGAGAAAACCCGTGACCCTGAGCATGCGCGAAGCCGCGGCATTGCCGTTGGTGCTGATCACCGCATGGGAAGGGCTGGTGGACCGTGCGCATGTAGGTCCGGGGCATAAAGTACTGATTCAGGGCGGTGCGGGTGGTGTAGGGCATGTCGCCGTGCAAGTGGCTAATGCGTTTGGCGCCGAGGTGTTTGCAACCGGTTCAGCCAGGCAGCGGGCGTTGATCGAGGGGCTGGGTGCTACGTTTATCGACTACCAACAGCACACCGTCGAGGAGTATGTAGCCTTGCACACGGCGGGCGAAGGTTTTGACATTGTGTATGACACGGTGGGCGGGCCGACGCTGGATGCGTCCTTCCGGGCGGCCAGGACTTATTACGGGCATGTGCTGAGTTGTCTTGGCTGGGGTTCTCATAGCCTGGCGCCGTTGTCGTTTCGCGGGGCGACTTACTCTGGTGTGTTTACCCTGCTGCCGATGTTGACGGGCAAGGGGCGCGAGCACCACGGGCAGATCCTTGCCGAGGCGGCGCAGTTGATTGATGACGGGAAGCTCACGCCGATTCTCGACGGGCGTCAATTCGACCTGCACACGGCAAACGCCGCCTGCGAGTTACTCGCCGGCGGCGCTCAAGGGCGTCTGGTGATTGAAATCTAGCTCAGCGCTTCGCGGACAAACTCCAGGCGGTCCTGGCCGAAAAACAACTGGTCGCCGACGAACATCGTAGGCGCCCCGAATACGCCGCGCTGGATGGCGTGCTCGGTGTTGTCCTTGAGGGTGGCCTTGACGGCGTCGTCATTCGTCAACGCCAGGACTGCTTCGGGATCAAAACCGTGTTCAGCCAGCACCGCAGCCACCACAGCAGGATCACCCAGGTGACGGCCTTCTACCCAAAGGGCACGGAACAGGCAATCGATGAAATCCTGAAAACGCTCGGGTTGGCGCATTTGGACACCGGTGACAGCGCGCATCAGCGTCAATGTATTGATGGGGAAGTGTGGGTTGAACTTGAGCGGGACGTTGTAGCGCTGGGCGTAGCGCGCCAGGTCCTGAAGCATGTAGCGGCCTTTGGCGGGAATGGTGACCGGTGATGCATTGCCGGTGGCCTTGAACACGCCGCCCAGCAACATTGGCTTATAAATCAGCTGGGCGCCGGTTGCAGCGCACAGGCCTGGAAGCTGCGTATAGGCCAGATAGGTGGCAGGGCTGCCGAGGTCGAAGAAAAACTCCACGGTTTTACTCATGCTGGGTACTCGCTGTTTATTGTTTTGGGGCGTGCTTACCAGGGTTCATTCCAGGGGCGCAGGTCCAGCTCGAAGGTCCAGGCGTCCCGGGGCTGACTGTGCAGGTACCAATAGTTATCGGCGATGTGTTCGGGGTTGAGAATACCGTCCTGGTCCTTGAGGGCGTACTTTTGCGGGAAGTTGTCACGAATGAAGTCAGTGTCGATGGCGCCATCCACGACTACGTGGGCGACGTGGATGTTCCTGGGACCCAACTCGCGGGCCATGCTTTGCGCCAGTGCGCGGATCCCGTGTTTCGCGCCTGCGAACGCGGCAAAGCCGGCGGCACCGCGCAATCCGGCAGTCGCACCGGTAAACAGGATGGTGCCGCGGTGACGGGTGACCATGCGCTTGGCCACTTCGCGCGCGTTGAGGAAGCCAGAGAAACAGGCCATTTCCCAAATCTTGAAGTACTTGCGGGCGGTTTCTTCCAGGATGCTGCACGGCACATTCGCACCGATGTTGAACACAAAAGCTTCAATGGGCCCCAGCTCGGTTTCAATCTGTTCGATCAGCGCAATCACGTCTTCTTCCTTGCGGGCGTCGCAGGCAAAGCCATGCGCCTCGCCGCCGGCCGCCTGGATGCTGTCCACCAAGGGTTGCAGTTTTTCGGCGCTGCGCCGGGTAACGCATGCGACATAACCTTCACGGGCGAAGCGTTTGGCAATTGCGCCGCCAGTGGCATCACCAGCACCCACTACCAGTACGATTTTCTTGTTGTTCGTCATGGGAGATCCTTTAGTAAACGATCGTTTGGTAAACGAACGTTATGCTATGATCCGGCGGGCGTCAAGCTGACAACACCAGGGGGAAAGCGATGCGATATTCGGCCAGTCATAAGCAGGAAACCAGAGAGAAACTGCTGGATAGCAGTGCAGCCCTGGCGAAGAAAGAAGGGTTTGCCAGTGTCGGAGTGGATGGCTTGATGAAAGCCATCGGCTTGAGTGGTGGCGCGTTTTATAGCCACTTCGCCTCAAAGGACGAATTGTTCAGCTCGATTGTCGAGCGCGAATTGAGCCACAGCCTTGAGCGCTTGAATGGTAATGGCGTGCAGAGTCGGGAGCGGCTGGATCGCTGTTTGAAGTTCTACTTGAGCATGGCCCATGTAGAGCAGTCTGAAGCGGGCTGTGCGTTGCCGAGCCTGGGTGCCGAGATTGCTCGATCGGATGTGGTGGTGCGCCAACAGGCGCAGGACTGGATTTGCCGGTTACAGGCGGGCTGGGCTGCAACGCTGGGTAGCGAGGACCTGGCGTGGTCGATTCTGTCGCAATGCATCGGCGCCCTGGTGGTGGCGCGGATGATGGTCAGCCCGCAGGTGCAGTCACAGGTGCTGTCATCGAACTACGACGTACTCAGCCAACAACTGTCGAACCTCTAAAGGCGTCGACAGTTACTTGCAGATCACAATCATGCTGCGGCTGGTGTAGCCGGCGGGGTTGAGGCCAAACGGGTAGTCGCCCGGGTCTTCAGCGTTGTCGCCCGACTTGGCGATGACTTTATAGCCTTTGGCACCACATGAATTGGCTGCACTGGCGTAGCACTGGTCCCAGGAGGAGGACAGGCCCGAGCAGTTGATATGCAGCCCCTTTTTTCCCCGTTTCACTTCGGTCTTGGTCGTCGCGGCACAACCTGCGATTGCCACAATCATGAACAGCATCAAAATTCGCTTCATTACTATCCTTAATAGCCGCCTCGCTTAAATGCACGAAGCTGGCTTTGCTCGCTCTCGAGTGTAGCGTTCATGATGTCCTTATCGAAATTCTCCATGAGTGACACTGGGTTACGGCCTAAACATGGCCTAATTGAGCGGCAAATGCCAGAGCTACGTCAAATCCTGAATCAATCGGCTGGAACGAGTGGCTTTGATTCGTTACGCATGGTCAGGGTTGCGCCAACGGATGCCAGGATAATGCAGGTAATGGCCAGCCATTGCGCCAGGGACAGGTGTTCTTGAAGGAAAAACAGGCCAGACAAGGCGCCGAACGCGGGCTCGATACTCATCAGGGTTCCGAATGTGCGGGCGGGCAAGCGGGTCAGGGCGACCATCTCCAGGGTGTAGGGCAGGGCGGTGGATAAAACCGCGACACCAATGGCGATCGGAATCAGTGAAGGCGTGAGTAGTGCTGCGCCGGCGTGGACTATACCGATTGGCGCGACAAACAGAGCGGCAATCATTACGCCCAGGGCTGCGGTTTGTACGCCATTGTCGGCACCGGCCTTTTGGCCAAACAGAATGTAGAGCGCCCAGCAGGCGCCAGCGCCCAGTGCGTAGGCAGCGCCTGTGAGGTCAATGCCGCTGCTGGCTTCTCCCACGGGGATCAATAATAGAAGGCCGACGATGGCCAGGGCTATCCAGAGAAAGTCTACCGCGCGTCGCGAAGCATAGATGGCGACGGCCAGTGGGCCGGTGAATTCGAGGGCTACTGCGATTCCCAGGGGGACGGTGCGCAGTGACATATAGAAGAGGAAGTTCATTCCGCCCAACGCCATTCCGTAAACGATGACCGTCTGCAGCGACTTGGCTGTCAGCTTGGCGCGCCATGGACGTAATAGAAGCAGCATGATCACACTGGCAAAAATCAGGCGCAGGGTGGTGGTGCCCTGAGCGCCCACGATGGGGAACATGCTTTTGGCGAGCGACGCGCCTGATTGAATGGAGGCCATGGCAATGAGTAGCAGGCCGACCGGAAACAATGTCGAGGCCAGGCTACGGGGTGAGGTGGTCATTGAGGGTGTTCGTCCGAGGTCGTATTAAAGAAGCAGAAGTGGCTATCATGCTTAACTGTTGAGCGATGGGCAATATATTGCTCAATTTGTTCGGGATTCCTCTCTATATAGGTGAATTCCAGGATAGTCGGGATGGATTGATAGAAAAGCTGAATTAAGGGTTGACGGCAGATTCTGGAAGTCTATAATTCGCCCCACTTCCGGCGCAGTCGAAACGGAAAACTCCTTGGTAAACAAAGAGTTATGTAGGTTTCGGCAGCGAGCTGCTTCAGATCATCGAAGCCTGGAAGGAGTTGATAGAGCGGTGTAGTTTGGCTCTATTAACGGTTCGATCTTCTCGGTCGAAAGCGGAGAAAAAGAGGTGTTGACAGCAGCGTGTAACGCTGTAGAATTCGCCTCCCGCTAACGAGAGATCGGAAGCGCAAGTGGTTGAAGTTACAAAGGAAACTTTGAAAACTTCTGAAAATAATCACTTGAC
>NZ_JARIXR010000058.1:0-20511 GCF_029269205.1 Pseudomonas sp. 1912-s
ACCCAGTTGATGCCATCGCACGCAGGCAAGCCAGCTCCCACATTTGACCGTGCCCGCTGTAGATTTTGATCTTGATGTTGCCTTTGCTTCACACCACTCAAGCCGGCCTGTAGGCCGCTGTGTTCTTGATCTGCTTTTGATCTTGATCTTAGGCGCCCCGTTAAACCACGCTGGCCGAACGCAGGTAGTACGGAGCGGCTAAACCGGCAGGACGCCGGTTTAGCCGCGACGGGGCAGGGACGCCCCGTCGCGGCGGCCCGCGCAGTAGTACCGGAGTGAGGGCACACCGAGCCTAGGCGAGGTGCCGAGTGGTGGGGCAAGAGCGTTTTGCTTACTTTTGCGCTGTTCAAAAGTGAGCCGCTGTAAGAGCGGAACCCATAGCCGCCATTACCTAAATAACGGATATACACACCAACCCAAACCAAAGGCAAAAAAAAGGCCGCACCCTGCCAAGGAGACGGCCAAAAAAATTGTCGAGGCATTTGAAACTAACGTGCAGTAATCACCGACAGCTTGGTAATCCCCGCGCGCTCGATAGACGCCATGGCTCGCGCCACTTCGCCGTAGTTCACTCCATCATCAGCCTGCAGTTGCACCCGAACGTCCGGGTCCTTGGCCTTGGCCGACTGCAGGTTGAATTCCAGCAGGTCCGGCTGGATTTCATCCTTGTTGATAAACAGTTTGCCGGCCGCATCAATGCTCACCACCAGCGGATCTTTCTGCTCCACCGGGGCCACGGCCTCCGTCTTGGGCAGGTTGATCGGAATCGCGTTGGTCAACAGCGGCGCGGTGACGATAAACACCACCAGCAGCACCAGCATCACGTCCACCAGCGGGGTGACGTTGATCTCGCTCAGCACCTCATCACTGTCTTGCGTGGAGAAGGCCATCTCAGGACGCCTCCTTCACTTTTTGCGCGCCGCCCTGGGCACCACCCGCCTTGCTCAGCGTCGGGTGCAGCAGCACGCGGAAGGAGTTCTTCTGCGCCAGGCTGTAGAAGTCGTGGGCGAAGTCATCCAGGTCGGCGGCGGTGAGTTTCAGGCGACGCAGGAAGTAGTTGTAGACCAGCACTGCTGGCACCGCGACGGCGATACCCACGCCGGTGGCAACCAGTGCAGCACCGATCGGGCCGGCCACGGTTTCGAGGCTGGCGGAACCGGCGGCGCTGATGCCTTTCAAGGCTTCCATGATGCCCCACACGGTGCCGAACAGGCCGATGAACGGCGAGGTGCTGCCGATACTCGCGACCACGGCCAGACCGGTTTCCAGGGAGCGGCGCTCACGTACGATTTGTTGGCGCAGGGCACGTTCGAGGCGGTCCTGATGGTTGATCGCCTGGCTCAAGTCCGCGGCGTGTGGCGCGTCACCGACCTGGATCGCGGCGTAACCGGCCTGGGCCACGCGGGCAGCGGCGCCGGGTTTGGTTTCGGCGAGTTCTGCGGCCGAATCAAGACTCGATGCCGCCCAGAACTGTTTGTGGAATTTGCGATCCTGGGACTTGAGGCGGCCGAACTGGACGCCCTTGAGCAGGGCCAGGCCCCAGGTGGCGACCGAAAAGACCACCAGCAGCCAGATAACCGCGCTTTCGATGGATTCAGTTGGAGATGCTAATGCCATGATGTTTTCCCTCTGTGCAGGTCGCGATGTGTCCAACACACCGCATCCCAATAATTAATGAATCTTGAAATCGATCGGTACGCTGACCCAGCCGTCCTGGGCCACATCGCCCTGCTTGGCCGGTACAAAACTCCAGCGCTTCACGGCAGCCAGTGCGGCTTCGTCGAGTTGCTGGCGACCACTGCTCTTCTGGATCTGGATCTCACCCGGTTTGCCGGTAGCCAATACATGCACCCGCAACAACACCGTGCCTTCCCAACCCCGGCGCTGGGCCAGTGACGGGTATTCGGGCGCCGGGTTCTTCAGGTACGCGGCGTTGGCCGAGGCCGGCGTTACCGGCGCTGGCGCAGGCGGTGCCGGGGCTGGAGCCGGTGGCGCAGGTACGGGCGGCGCGGGCGGCTGCTCCGCCACCGGTTTCGGTGCGGGCTTGGGCACGGGCTTTGGTACCGGCTTGGGTTTCGGAATCTTTTTCGGCGCCGGCTTGGCGGCCAGCTCATCGACCACCGGTGGCGGTGGCTCGACGACCGGTGGCGGCGGCGGTGGCGGCACTGGCGGTGGCGGCTCCACAACCGGCGGCGCCGGCTGGGAAAATTCGATCGTCATCGGCGGAATTTCCGGCGGCACAATCGGCAGCACCGGGGTTGGCTTCTGGCTGACCCAATAGATCACCGCGCCATGCAAGGCCAGCGCGAGAATCCCCAACAGGATCGCTTCACGCCGACTCAACACACCCTTGGGGGTTTTCTGCGTACGCAACTGCCCCAACGGCGCGCGATGCGGCCGGCCAAGGTCGACCAACTCACCACCCGGTGCGTGGCGCCACTGCGCCTCTTGTGCACTGGCGGCGGTCTGGACATTGCCCATTGATTAACTCCCCTGCGGTCTTAAGCAAAAAAAACCGACGGGCCTGCCTTGGCGGCCGTCGAGGGGTGAATCATCGGGGGCAGACGCTTATCTCTTAAAGTAATCTTTAAAGTTATGGATAGATCCAAAGTGAATAACCGAAACATCCGGATACGCCGAAGCCACGGCCTGCGCGGCCTGGCGCCGAGGGGCTAAATCTGAATGCTTTTGAGGCATACAAAATATTCCCTAAAGGCATGGCTCAGCGCGGGTTACTGGCACATAAATCCAGCAGTTGGCTCAACAATGCCTGCCCCGCCGCACCCAGGCCGTTACGGCCATACAGCGCCAGCCGCACGCCCTGCACGGCCGGCAAACCGCTGTCCGCGCCCAACACCACATGCCCGGGCTGCACCACCCGCACCGGCAGCAGGCTGATCCCCAGCCCCGCCGCCACCGCCGAGCACACGCTGGCCAGGCTCGCGCTGGAATAACCGATGCGCCAGCGCCAGCCGCCCACCTCCAGGTGATGCAGCATTTCATTGCGGTACAGACCGCCTGCGGGAAATGCCACCAGCGGCAGCGGATCACGCCCCAGGGACGGCGCACTGCGGCTGTCGACCCAGCACAACGGCTCCGGCCAGGACGCCAGGCAGTCATCGCTGTCGCCCATTTGCTTGACCAGCAGCACGTCAAATTCACCGCCGCGATAAGCCCGCAGCAACTCGGGCCCCAAGCCGCTGGTGACCTCCAGCCGCACCCGTGGATAAGCCTGCACAAACGCCGACAACAACGGCATCAGACGCTCGGCCGCAAAATCCTCGGGCACCGCCAGGCGCAGCACACCGTCGCTCTGCTGGTTGATCAGCACGTCGGCCGCCTCTTCGTGCAGCGCCAGGATGCGCCGCGCATACGCCAGCAACCGCTCGCCTTCCACCGTGGCCACCACGCGGCGCTGATCCCGGTCGAGCACCTGGCTGCCCAACGCCTCTTCCAGGCGGCGGATCTGTTGGCTGACTGTGGACTGGGTCAAATGCAGGCGCTCGGCCGCGCGGGTGAAATTGCCGCAATCAACCACGGCGACAAAACTGCGCAATAACACGGGATCGAACATGGGCTCACCATTCCATTTGCCACTGATTGGCATGGTTATATTTAATTTCAGAATACCCCTACGGCTGCCCATACTTCACGCCTCAATGCGCACGAGGGGTTTTGCATGACTGACGATCAACGGCACCTGCACCACGCGGTGCAACTGGCCCAGGCCAACGTAGCCGCCGGTGGCCGCCCGTTTGGCGCCGTGCTGGTGCGCGACGGCGAGGTGCTGGTGGAAGCGGTCAACGAAATCCACTTGAGCCAGGACCCCACCGCCCACGCCGAGATGCTCGCCATCCGCGCCGCCAGCCAACAACTCGGCCCGCGCCTGGAAGGCTGCGTGATCTACGCCAGCGGCCAGCCCTGCCCGATGTGCCTGAGTGCGATGTACCTGTGCGGGGTATCCCGCGTGGTATTCGCCGCCAGCAACGAAGTGGCGGCGCCGTTTGGCCTCTCCACAGCCGCGATCTACCAGCAACTGTCGCTGCCGCTGGCGGAGCAAAAGTTGCCCGTACAGCACCTGCCGCAGGCGGCGATGCAGGCCCTTTACGCGCAATGGCAGGCCCTGCATGACGCTGAATAATTCGGTCGCCGGCAAACTCGCCGGCTGGGGCTTGCTGGTGGTGCTGGGGCTGAACCTGCGACCCATCCTCAGCTCCATCAGCCCGTTGCTGGGGGAAATCCGCCTGGCCACCGGCCTGAGTTTCCAGAGCAGCGCCCTGCTCACCAGCCTGCCGGTGATCTGCATGGGCCTGGTGGCATTGGTGGGTGTGCGCCTGGAGGCCAAGCTGGGGGAGCGTCGCGGGATCGCCCTCGGCCTGATGATGATTCTGCTGGCGTGCCTGGCGCGCTGGCTGTTTGGCCAGGCGCCGGCACTGCTGGCCACGGCGCTGTTCGGCGGCGCAGGTGTGGCGCTGATCCAGGCATTGGTGCCGGCGATGATCAAGCGCCAGTTTCACCAGCGCGTGCCATTGGCGATGGGGGTTTACTCGGCGTCGCTGATGGGCGGCGGTGGGTTGGCCGCGCTGCTCAGCCCGCTGGTGGCTGGACATTTCCAGCACTGGCAGGCGGGGCTTGGGATCTGGTTGCTACCGGCGCTGGGAGCGTTGTTGCTGTGGGCCTGGCTGCCATTGGGCGCGGCAAAAAAACCGCAGGTGACGGCGCCGTTCCAGGGCCTGCGCAACCGTCGCGCATGGCTGCTGGCGCTGTATTTCGGTTTGGTGAATTGCGGCTACATGAGCATGGTCGCGTGGTTGCCGGCCTACTACCAGCAACTGGGTTGGGACGTATTGCCCAGTGGCTCGCTGCTGGCGTTCATGACGATCTTCCAGGTCATCGCCGCGCTGTTGATGCCCGCATTGGCGCAACGCGGCATTGATCGTCGACCGCTGCTGAGCATCAGCCTGTTGGCCCAGACCGTGGGCTATATCGGCTTGCTGACGGCGCCGCTGCAATTCCCGCACCTGTGGGTGGCGCTGATCGGCTTCGGCCTGGGGGCGTGTTTTGCCCTGAGCCTGCTGCTGACCCTGGATCACCGCCGCGACCCCCGAGAAGCCGGCCAGCTGGCTGCGTTCGTCCAGGGCGTGGGCTTTTTGATCAACGCCATTTCGCCGTGGCTGACCGGCTGGCTGCGGGAACTGACCGGCAGTTTCGTCAGCGCCTGGATGGTGCTGACGCTGACGGTGGTGGCGATGCTGATACTCACCCGGGTGTTCAGCCCGGCGACTTATAGCACCGCACCGGCTGTGGCCTAGAAGTCGTAGCGACCGGTCACCCCGAGCGTCCGCGGGGTGCCCAGCAGCCCTTCATACCCACCGTTACCACCGGTCCACAAGGTGGTGTAGTAGGTCTTGTCGAAGGCGTTCTTCAGCCACAGCGACACGTCCCACTGCCCTTGCTGGTAGTTGCCCCGCAGGCCGGTGGACAGGTTGACCACCGCGTAGGCCGGGATCTGCCCGTAATCGGAATCTTCCACCGTGCCCACCGCCTTGGAGCGGAACGCATAGCTGGCGGTTACGTAGGGTTCGAAGCCGTTATCGAGGTTCCACTTGTATTCGCCATTGGCGTTGGCAATCCACTTCGAAGCGCCCACCACCTGGTGACCACTCAGGTCGCATGAAGCCGGCGCACCTGGCCGCAGGCTGACTTCCGGCGGGCACGGCGCATCCTTATACGAGAGGTATTGCACGTCGTTGTACGAGCCGTTGAGGTTGAGCGTGAGGCCCTTGATCGGGATCAGCGTGCTCTCCACTTCCACGCCCCGTGAGCGCACCGAGCCGGCGTTGGTCAGGTACTGCACGCGGTTGTTGTCGTCGTAGGCGTTGGTCTGGTAGCCGTTGACCTGGGTCCAGAACAGGTTGGCGTTGAGTTGCAGGCGGCGGTCCCACAAGGTGCTCTTGAACCCCAACTCGGCGTTGTTCGCGCGCTCGGTGCCGATCAACAGCGAGTCCGGCCCGGCCGTGGGCGCGGAGCCTACCGCCAGGTTGACCCCACCGGATTTCTCGCCATGGGACAAGGTGGCGTAACCCAACACGTTGTCGTTGAAGCGATAGCTCAGGTTCAACAAGCCGGACGGGCTGGTGCTGTATTGGTTGAGGTCACCGGAGTCGTAAGCCCCCGCTCGCCCGCGTCGTGCAGTGGCCGCCGCACCGGTGACTGCGTCGCCGCCAATGGGCGCGTTACGGGTTACCCAGGCGCTTTTCTGTTCATAGGTGCCACGCAGGCCGGCGGTGAAGTCCAGGCGTTCGGTGAGGTGCCAGGTGCCTTGGGCGAACAGCGCAAAACTGTCGGTGCGGATATGCCCGTTGCCCACGCTGCTGACGTTGTTCAGGGCGCCCGTGGGCGTGCCGTTCCAGATGTCGGCCTTGGGCCCGTAATAGGCGAAGGATTTGTTATCCAGGTCGGAACCGAAGTAGTAGGCGCCGAGCACGTAATCGAAAAAGCCGCCGGTGGGCGAGGCCAGGCGAAATTCCTGGGACCACTGCTTGTCTTCCACCGACACGCCGGCGTTGTAGGACGCCGGTACGTTGAGGCCGTCGTCGTTGCGCGGGGTGAAATTCCACCAGCGGTAGGAACTGACCGAGGTCAGGGTGAAGTCACTGGGCAGGGTCCAGTTGGCTTCCAGCGAGGTGCCGCCCTGGAACACGGTGACATGCTGGTCGCTGTCGAGGTTGACCTTGCGGTGTGTGCCGTCGACCAGGGTCGCCCCCGCCGCTGCGGCCCGCGATTGATACAGGTTGGTGCCATTGATGGTCGGCCCGGTGCTGTACAGCACACGGGTGCCGGCGCTGGAGTCTTCTTCGTTGTAGTCGCCGATCCAGCGCAGGTTGAACGTATCGCTGGGCTTGTACAGCAGTTGCCCGCGAAAGCCCTGGCGTGAGCCTCCGTTGAGGTCGTGGCCGTTGTACTCGTTCTTGATGTCGCCGTCGCTGCGGGTGCGATACGCGGAAAACCGTCCCGCCAGGTCCTCGGTCAGCGGGCCGGAAATCGTGCCCTTGGTCTGGAAATAACCGTCCTCGCCCAGTGACGTTTCAATGCTGCGCTCCGGGGTAAAACTCGGCGCGCGGGTGCTGATATTGATCACCCCGGCAGTGGTGTTCTTGCCGAACAGCGTGCCTTGGGGACCGCGCAAAACTTCAAGCTGCTCGATGTCCATGAGGTCGAACACGGCCATCCCCGGCCGGCCCAGATACACGTTGTCGATGTACAGCCCCACGCTGCCTTCCAGGCCGTCACTGGCCGGGTTATTCCCCAGCCCGCGAATCGACACGCTGGACTGGCGCGCATGCATGTACGCGACGTTGACGCTGGGCACCAGTTGCTGCAAATCCTGAATCCGGTAGACCCGCTGGCTCTCCAGGGCCTGGCCGCCGATCACGCTCATGGGCGTGGGCACGTCCTGGGCACTTTCGGTACGCCGCCGCGCCGTCACCGTGACCGTTTCCAACTGGCCACTGGCGCTCTCACCCTTGGGCGCAGGCGCGGGCTCCTCGGCCGCCTGGCTGCTGGACCAACTGGCACTTCCCGCCAGTAACAGCGCCACGGGCAAGCGTTTCAGCCGCCAGGAAGAGGGAGGGACAGCGCGATTCAACAGGCTCATAAGCGGCTCCAGTGTCAGGAAATACGCTGGATCGCATATTCCTAAAGGCTATTTATTTATGTTTTTACAAACATTTACTGCATAAGAGATAGCCTTTATAAGGAGTCGACCTAATGCATAGCCAATGCATTTCCCCGATATTTTCAATGTGAAAAATGCATATCGACCTGCGCCAACTTCGCCACTTCATCGCCCTTGCCGAGCAACGCAGTTTTGTCGCGGCGGCGGTGACCGTGAACCTGTCGCAATCGGCCTTCAGCCGCAGCATCCAGGCGCTGGAACTCAGCGCCGGGTGCCAGTTGGTGGACCGTGGCCGCAAGGACCTGGCGCCGACCAAACAAGGCCAGGTGCTGCTCGAACATGCACGGCGGCTGGTCAGTGGCGCCCAGCAACTGGCCAATGAAATCAGCCAATTCAACGGGCTGGAGGCCGGAGAGTTACGTTTCGGTTGCGGCCCGGCGCCCGCTGCCGGGCTGATCCCGAAAGCCATCGGCAGTTTCATCGGGCGCTATCCCAAGGCCCGGGTGCAGTTCCAGGTGGACGACTGGCAAAGCCTGAGCAAGCGCCTGCTCAGCGAAGAGTTCGAATTTTTCGTCGCCGACACCCGGCACTTTGAAGCCAACCCGGACTACCAGACCCACCGGCTGCGCCCGCGCAAATGGTACTTCTGCTGCCGTGCCGGGCATCCGTTGGCAACCCGGGAAAGCGTGACCGGCGCAGAATTGATGAGTTATCCGCTGGCGGTGACCATCCGCCCGCCGAACCTGCGCAAGGTCATCGTCGACCTCAGTGGCCGGCCCGACTACACGCCCAACGTCGAATGCGAAAACGGCTATAGCCTGCTGGGCGTGGTGCTGCGTTCGGACGCCATCGGCATCGTCAGCGCCAACAGCGACGTGCTGCACATGGCCCGTGGCGAACTGGTGTGCCTGCGCATTGAAGGCCTGGCCGAAGACCTGGAGGAGCGCTACACCCGCTACGGGATTGTCAGCCGCGCAGGGTATCGCCTGTCACCGCTGGCCGAGGCGATGATCGAGCAGATCAAGGTGATCGATGAGCAGGATGAAGAGGTGTGTGCGCTGGAGAATTTTGCTGTCTGAGCGACCGCTATCGCAGGCAAGCCAGCTCCCACAGGGGAATGCATTTCAAAGGTGGGAGCTGGCTTGCCTGCGATAGCACCGGTCGCCACACCTATGCGCCCACTGCATGAAACCCATTCCCCGAATGCACTTGCTTCAACGCCTGCCAAGCGGCGAAATCGTTCGCCTGTCCTCCGTTCGGTGAAGTCTCATGTCCCACCCCAAACCTGTGCGCAACGTGCTCTACATCATGTGCGACCAACTGCGCCGCGATTACCTCTCGTGCTATGGCCACGCCCATTTGCACACCCCCCATATCGACCGCCTGGCCGCCGCCGGCGTGCGCTTCAGCCGGGCCTACACCCAAGGCACGATTTGCGGCCCGTCGCGGATGTCGGCCTACACCGGGCGTTACGTCAGCAGCCACCAGGTGGCCTGGAACGCGGTGCCGCTGCCCCTGGAAGAACTGACGATCGGCGACTACCTGCGGCCCCACGGCATCCGTACCGCGCTGGTGGGCAAGACCCACGCCACGCCCAATCTCGAGGCCTTGCAACGCCTGGAGATCGACCCCGACAGTGCCCAGGCACAACCGCTGAACGAAGTGGGCTTCGAGGCGTATTTCCGGCACGACGGAATCTTCCCCGACAGCCCGCTGTTCACCGAAAAACGCGAGTCCGCGCCCTACACCCACTACTTGCGCGAGCAGGGCTACGACAGCGCCAACCCGTGGCACGAATGGGCGAATGCGGCGGCCGGCGAATCCGGGGAGATCCTCAGCGGCTGGCACATGCGTAACGCTCACCTGCCGGCGCGGGTGGACGAGCAGCACTCGGAAACCGTCTACACCACCGACCGCGCCATCGACTTCATCACCGAACAAGGCGAGCAGCCGTGGTGCCTGCACCTGTCGTACATCAAGCCACACTGGCCCTACATCGCCCCGGCGCCGTACCACGCGCTGTACACCGCCGAGCAGGTGCAGGCACCGATCCGACCCGCTCCCGGAAAGGCCAGCGATCACCCGGTGTACCAGGCCTTCCGGCAGCACCAGGAGAGCCTGAATTTCTCCCGGGACGCAGTGCGGCTTAACGTGATTCCGACCTACATGGGCCTGATCAAGCAGGTGGACGATCAACTCGGCCGGCTGTTTGATTTCCTCGAAAGCAATGGCCGCTGGGACGACACGCTGATCGTGTTTACCAGCGACCACGGTGACTTCCTCGGTGATCATTTCCTGGGTGAAAAGGAATTCCTGCTGGAGCCGGCGGTAGGCATTCCACTGATCGTGCGCGACCCGCGTGCCGCCGCCGATATCAGCCGAGGCACGGTGGATGAGCGCCTGGTGGAAACCATCGATGCCTTGCCGACGTTCCTGCAAGCCTTGGGATTACCGGGTGCCGAGCATCGCCTTGAGGGCCGCTCGTTGATTCCGCTGCTGCACGGCGAAGACATCGACTGGCGCCGCTACGCCATCGCCGAATACGACTATGCGTTCCAGGCCCCGGCCCGCGAACGCCTGGAGCAGCCCATCGACCGCTGCCGCATGACCATGGTGCGCAGCGAGCGCTGGAAATACCTGGCCTACGACGGTTACCGCGCGCAGTTGTTCGACTTGCAGAATGACCCGCAGGAACTGCATGACCTGGGCACCGACTCGGCGCATGCCGATGTGCGCGAGGCGCATCGGGGTTATCTGTTCGAATGGCTGCGGGGCTTGAAGCGGCGCACCACCATCAGCCACGCCGAGATTGATCTGCGTGGCCAACGGTTTCGGTATGGCGAGCCGGAGGCAGAGAAGGTGGTGCAGATCGGCGTCTGGTGACGCCGAAACCCGCTTTTGTGGCGAGGGGGCTTGTCCCCCGTTGGGCTGCGAAGCAGCCCCAATAAGGTACATGCGGTCTGCCAGATACAATGACGTTGGCAGTTCCTGGGGCCGCTTCGCAGCCCAACGGGGGACAAGCCCCCTCGCCACAGCAAGCCCCCTAGCCACGAATATTGCGGTGGTTTTATAGGCCGCGGGTGGTCTGGCTGCGCTGCCCCTGTACGCTCACCGGCACATCGCCCTTGAGCGTCACCCGGCGCACGATGCGCTCCTGGGTGCCGTAGTCATCCACCGCGTAATGCTGGGTGGCGCGGTTGTCCCAGATCGCCACGTCGCCGGTGTTCCAGCGCCAGCGCACGGTGTTTTCCAGGCGCGTGACGTAGCTTTGCAGGAGGTTGAACAGGTGCGCCGAATCCACCTGTGAATAGCCCTTCAGGCGTTTGACGAAGTGCCCCAGCAGCAAGGTTTTTTCGCCACTGACCGGGTGCACGCGCACCACCGGGTGTTCGGTCTCGTAGACCGTCGAGGTGAAGACCTTGCGGTACTCCTCGAGCTTCTCCGGCGATACGTCCGGCTTGCGCGCGGCGTAGTCGTATTCATTGCTGTGCACGGCCCAAAGCTTGTCCGCCAGCTCACGCAGTTCGGCATTCAGGTCGTTGTAGGCGGCAGCGGTGTTGGCCCAGACGGTGTCACCGCCCGAAGCCGGCGCCAGCACCGAACGCAGGATCGAGGCTTTCGGGTAGGCATCGACGAAGGTCACGTCGGTGTGCCACGAGTTGGCGCGCTGGCCACGGGCGCCGTCCAGTTCCAGCAGGAACCGTGTGCCGTCGCGCACCGGTACGGTGGGGTGGGCAATCGGCTCGCCGAGCAGATGGGCGAAAGCTTCCTGGCTCTGGTCATCAAGGTGGGTCTGCTCGCGGAAGAAGATCACCTTGTACTGCACCAGCGCCTGCTGGATGGCTTCGACCGTGGCGGCATCCAGCCCGCCGGATAACGTGATGCCACGGATCTCGGCGCCAATGCGTCCGGCTACCGGGTGGATATCCAGCGCCAGGGCGACGGGTTGAACAGCTAGTGCGGCGTTGCTCATGGTGATGACCCTCATGTGCCAGCTTTCGGTTGGGAGTAGCGTGCAACAACGCTCTATTCATATGCATTTTAGGTCTAGCAAATGAACGCATGCTTCGTTGACGGAATAAGAGCTTGCATTTAAAACCTCAGCTCCCCCGGTCGCAAATGCCTTCGACCTATTTTTCAGATGCCAGGAAAGCATATGGATCTTCGCCAACTGCGCTACTTCATTGCCCTCAACGAACACCGCAGTTTTGTGCGTGCCGCCGACGCCATGGGCATCACCCAACCGGCGTTCAGCCGCAGCATCCAGGGGCTGGAGCAGGAGTTCGGCTGCGTACTGGTAGACCGTGGCAACAAGGACCTGCGTCCCACACCCGAAGGCCAGGTGGTGCTGCAGCACGCCCTGACCCTGGTGCACGGCGCCGCGTTGCTGAGCAGCGAAGTCACGCGCATGACCAAGCTCGATGCCGGCGAACTGCGCTTCGGTTGCGGCCCGGCGCCGGCGGTGAAACTGGTGCCGGACGCGGTGGCGCGCTTTATCACCGCCCACCCGAAAATCCGCACCAGCTTCCAGGTGGATAACTGGGAAAAACTCAGCCGCAGCCTGAGCCGCGAAGAGATCGAATTCTTTATCGCCGACATCCGCCAGTTCGAGTCCGACCCGAACTTTCAGACCCGGCCACTGACGCCCAAGCGCGGGGTGTTTTTCTGCCGACCGGGGCACCCGCTGTTGGCCAAGGACAGCCTGTCCACCAACGACATGTTCGATTACCCGTTGGCCGCGCCGCTGATTTCCCAGGGCATTCGCAAACTGCTGGCGAACCTCAGCGGGCGCATGGATTTTTCCCCGAGCATTCACACCGAGCACTTCCCGGCCTTGGTGAAGATCGTGTTGCAGTCCAACGCCATTGGCGTGGGCACCGAGGAAGCGTTCGCCGAGGACGTTGCCAAAGGTGAGCTGGTGCTGCTGCACTGGCGCAACCTGCCGCAGAACCTGGAGAGCCTGAATGCGCGTTGCGGGATCGTCAGCCGCACCGGTTTTCGCTTGTCGCCGGCGGCGAAGGCGATGATCGAGACGCTGGTGGCGGTGGATCAACAGGAGGTGAGTGTGGCGGTTTGAGAACCGCCCCCTCGCTTCAGATTCCGGCTGCTGCCAGCTTCGGCGCTACCCAATCACTCACCTGGAACGGCTTGCGGATCAACCGCTGCTGGGACGCCAGGTCCACCTTGTCCTGCAATTTGGCGAGGAACACCGGGTCGAGGGTCGACGGGAAAATCTCGCTGAGTTTCTGGTCTTTCAAGTCGTTGGTCAGGATCACCGGTGGATAACTCGCCAGCCCCGACACCAGTTGGATGTAGGCCTGTTTGTTGTTGTCATCGGTCAACCATTGCACCGCCTGCTGCTGTGCCTGGAGCAGCGTGGCCACGGCTTCAGGGTGCTCATCGACAAACGTGCCACTGCCCACCAGCACACCCTGGATACTGCCGGCATCGCCCAAATCCTTGGTGCTCAGCGGTATCTCGGCCAGGCCCTTGGCTTGCAGCGCACTCAGGCCCGAGCTGCCCCAGGTCGCGTCAATCTGCTTGGCAGCCAGTGCGGCGACGGCGGCGTTGAAGTCCAGGTTGATGACTTTCAGATCCTTCTCACTCAAGCCCTGGCTGGCCAATGCGCTGTCGAACGACAGCTGGCTGGCGGTGCCACGGAACACCGCAACGCGCTTGCCCTTGAGGTCTTGCAAGGTCTTGATGCTCGAACCGGGCACCACTCCCAGATAATGTTTCACGCCTCGGGCACTGGCACTCAACAAGCGCGTGTCGAGGCCGTTGGACTTGCCGATGATCGCTGCCAGGTCGCCCAGGTAGGCAAGGTCCACCTGGCCATTGGCAAAGGCTTCGTTGATCACCGGGCCTGCGCCCTTGAAGAAATTCCACTGGATCTTGATGCCCTGCTCGGCGAAGGCCTTTTCGAAGATCTGCTGTTCGCGCAGCACGTCCACCACCCCGCCGCCGCTGTGCTGGGTACCGGCGCTGAGGTCGGGCACGGCAATCCTGATTTCCTTGAGGTCGGCAGCCTGTACCAGCCCGGCCAACGCCGTACCGGCGACCAGCGTGATCATGCGTTTGAAGGGCAGCTTCATGGGTGTTGCTCCTGTGGGCGGCGGTTGCCTGGGGAGCAGAAAGTAGGCACAAGCGGGTCAAAACTTTAAATACTATAAATTCACAATTTAATAGCTTTCGGGTCTATAGGCGGCCAAACGCAGGCTCCAGAGGGTTATGCATCAACAGCATGGAAAATATTCTTCAAATGCATTGGATGCGTGTCGGGTGGCGGCTTTAAATGGTTTTTCTTATCCCTCAATCGTCTTGATTGTTTGTTTATAAGATCAAAAAAACATAACGCCCACCGGACAACGGAGGTCATCCATGGCCCGAATCTCGCTGTTGAGCCTGCCACTGGCGGCCCCTGCCCAAGGGCGGCAGCCACGTTGGCCGCACCTGGGCGAGCGCCTGTTGCCCTGGCTGCTGCCGCTGGCATTGTTTGCCCTGTGGTGGCTGGCCAGCCGCAATCACTGGATGAGCGAACAGATTCTGCCTGCACCGTCGCTGGTGTGGAGCAGCGCCGTGGAGCTGGCTGGCGGCGAGTTGTGGAGCCACTTGGCGATCAGCCTGCGACGACTGTTCTGGGGCTTGTTGGCGGGCGTCAGTGCCGGCGCCGTGCTGGGCGCCCTTTTGGGTTTCAGTCCCCGGGCCGAGCGCCTGGTGTTCCCGACCTTCAGCGCGCTGTCACAGGTCCCGACGCTGGCGTGGATCCCGTTGTTCATGGTGTTTTTCGGGATTGGCGAAACCTTGAAATTGGTGGTGCTGGTCAAGGCCATTGTGGTGCCGGTCACCCTGCATACGCTGGTGGGCGTGCGCGATGCCCAGCCCGGCCTGCGCGAAGCCGCACGGGTGCTGCGCCTGCCGTCTCACCTGTTGATCCGGCGCCTGATCCTGCCGGCCGCACTGCCGGCGTTCATGGCCGGTGTGCGCCTGGCACTGGCCGCCGGCTGGACCTCGTTGCTGGCGGTGGAGCTGCTGGCCTCCAGCGAAGGCATCGGCTACCTGATGGTGTGGGCGCGGCAGCTGTTCATGCTGGATATCGTCTTCGTATGCATCGTGGTGATCGGCGTGCTGGGGGTGGTCATGGACCGTGGCGTCGGCTGGCTGGACCGCAAGTGGGTGCACTGGCCGCACCCGGCCACCGCGCAGATTCGCCGTGGCCCGCGCTACCAGGGCTGGCAGCGCTTGCAGCCGTGGCTGCTGCCGCTGGGTTTGTTGGCACTGTGGCAACTGGCAACGCAGCAGGCCTGGGTGGATCCGAACATCCTGGTCAGCCCATGGGCAGTGCTGCAAACCGCAGCCGCTGGGGTGCTGGATTTGAGCCTGGTCAACGCGCTGACTCTGAGCCTCGGGCGCACTTTGGGCGGTTTGGTGCTGGGGGGTGGCCTGGGCTTCCTCGTGGGCTTGCTGCTGGGCCTGTCGCGCACCAGTGAACGCGTGCTCGGCCCGACCCTCGCCGCCCTGCGCCAGATCGCGATTTTCGCCTGGGTGCCGCTGCTCACCGCCTGGTTCGGCCTCGGTGAATTGGCCAAGTGGGTATTCATCGCCCTTGCGGCGTTTTTCCCGTTGTTTATCGCCACCCAACGCAGCGTGCTGAACCTGTCACCCCATCTGAATGAAGCCGCTCAGGTCCTGCGCTTGAGCCTCGGCCAGCGCCTGCGCCGGCTGGTGCTGCCGGGTGCGGCAGCCGGGATTTTCGCCGGCCTGCGCCTGAGCCTGATCTACGCCTGGCTGGGCACCATCGGCGCCGAATATTTCATGCCGTCCAACGGCGGCATCGGCAGCCTGATGATCGGCGCCCAGCAGTTGCTGCGCATGGACCTGATCATGAGCGGCATGCTCCTGGTGGGCCTTACCGGCGCCACTCTCAACCTGATCGGCCAACGTATCGAAACCCGCGCCACCCGCTGGAGACACGCATGAACGCACCTATCGTCAGCTTCACCCATGTGGGCAAATCCTTTGATGTCGACGGCTTCGAACTGGAGGCCATCCGCGAATTCAACCTGGACATCGCCGAAGGTGAGTTCGTCGCGATTGTCGGTTCCAGCGGCTGTGGCAAATCCACCCTGCTGCGCTTGCTGGTGGGCCTGGATACGCAGTTTCGCGGCCAGATTAGCGTGGATGGCAAGGCGGTCAGCGGCATCGGTGGCGAACGCGGCATCGTGTTCCAGGAGCACCGTCTGTTCCCCTGGCTGACGGTGGAAGAAAACATCGGCCTGGGGCTGGTCAACGAGCCCCTGAGCGCCGCCGAAAAGCAGCAGCGCGTCGGCGATTTCATCGAACTGGTAGGCCTGACCGACTTCACCCGCGCCTACCCGCACCAACTGTCCGGCGGCATGGCGCAACGGGTGGCAATCGCCCGTGGCCTGGTGGCCAGCCCGCGCATCCTGCTGCTGGACGAACCCTTCGGCGCCCTCGACGCCCTGACCCGCCAGCAGATGCAGGACGAGCTGTTGGCCATCCGCGCGCGGGCCAGAATCACCACGATCCTGGTGACCCACGACGTGGAAGAAGCAATTTTTCTCGCCGACCGCGTGGTGGTGATGGAACCCCGCCCGGGGCGGATCAAGCAGGTGGTGGATATCGCCCTGCCCCATCCACGCCAGCGCAGCAGTTTCGACTTTCATCAGTTGCGTGAAGAACTGCTGCACGAACTGATCAGCGATGACCACTACCAGCCACCGGTGCGCGAACACATCCGCGACCTGCCCCTGGCCTTTATTGCCTGCTGACGAGGAGCGTATTGATGCCGCAACGTCCCAACTTTTTAGTGATTCTGGCCGATGACATGGGCTTCTCCGACCTGGGCGCCTTCGGTGGCGAAATTGCCACGCCGCACCTCGACGCCCTGGCACTTAACGGCCTGCGCCTGACCGACTTCCACACCGCGCCCACCTGCTCGCCAACCCGCTCGATGCTGCTCACCGGCACCGACCATCACATCGCCGGGATCGGCACCATGGCCGAGGCGCTCACCCCGGAGCTGATCGGCAAGCCGGGCTACGAGGGTTACCTCAACGACAAAGTGGTCGCCCTGCCGGAACTGCTGCGCGACGCCGGTTACCAGACCCTGATGAGCGGTAAATGGCACTTGGGCCTGACCGCCGAACTGGCGCCCCACGCCCGGGGTTTCGAGCGTTCGTTCTCGCTGTTGCCGGGGGCGGCCAACCACTATGGCTTCGAGCCAACCTACGACGACACCACGCCGGGCCTGCTCAAATCCACCCCGGCGCTGTACATCGAAGACGACACTTTCGTCGAACAGTTGCCGGAGGGTTTCTACTCCTCGGACGCCTTCGGCGACAAGCTGCTGCAGTACCTCAAGGAGCGGGACCAGAGCCGGCCCTTCTTCGCCTACCTGCCGTTTTCCGCCCCGCACTGGCCGTTACAGGCGCCGGCGGAGATCGTCGAAAAATACCGCGGCCGCTACGATGCCGGCCCCGAAGTGCTGCGCCTGGAACGCCTGGAAAAACTCAAGGCGCTGGGGCTGATCGATGCGGATGTGGAGCCCCATCCGTTGATCGAATTGAACACCCAATGGGCGGCCTTGAGCGAGGAGCAACGCCAGGTCTCGGCGCGAGCCATGGAGGTGTATGCGGCGATGGTCGAGCGCATGGACTGGAACATCGGGCGGGTGGTCGAGTACCTGCGCCGACAGGGGCAACTGGACAACACCTTCATCCTGTTCATGTCGGATAACGGCGCCGAAGGTGCCCTGCTGGAAGCGTTCCCCAAGTTCGGCCCGGAGCTTCTGACCTACCTCAACCAGCACTACGACAACCGCCTGGAGAACATCGGCCGCGCCAATTCCTATGTGTGGTACGGCCCGGCCTGGGCCCAGGTGGCGACCGCCCCGTCACGGCTGTTCAAGGCGTTTACCACCGAAGGCGGGATCCGCGTGCCGGCGCTGGTGCATTACCCACAGCTGTCCCTCAAGGGGCGGATCAGCCATGGTTTCGGCACGGTGATGGACATCACGCCGACCATTCTCGACCTCGCCGGCGTGCGCCATCCGGGCAAGCAGTGGCGCGGCAAGCCGGTGGCGCCGTTGCGTGGCAAGTCGTGGTTGGGGTTCCTGTCCGGCGAAACCGAACAGGTGCATGACGAACACACCGTCACCGGCTGGGAGCTGTTTGGCCGCCGGGCGATTCGCCAGGGCCAGTGGAAAGCCGTGTACATCCCGGGGCCCGTGGGGCCCGCCACCTGGCAGCTGTACGACCTGGGCCAGGACCCCGGCGAAATCCATGACCTTGCTCAGAGCCACCCACAAAAACTGGCGACCCTGATCGGCCACTGGCAGCAATACGTCGAAGAAACCGGGGTGATCCTCAGCGCGTCGCCGTTTCAGCCGGATTGATCGCCACCGACGGATGGGTTGCGCGCTCGAACCGATTGGCCCGCGCAAACGTGCCGAAATCGTTGAAGCGCACGCCCATTTCGGCCATCACCTTGTGCGCCGTTTTCACCGTCATCTGGCGGATGTAGAACGGCTCCTTGACCACGAAATGATGAATCCCGTGGGTGCTGCCGAAGTTGAAGCAGAACGCCTGCAACGGCCATAGCCACCAAGGGTTGAGCACCTGGGTTTGCTGGATCACATTGCCCGGCTCGATGTCGCCGTAGTAGTGCATGTTGGAGCTGACAAAGTGCAGGCAGAAGGTGCGCAGCACGTTGGGGCCGATGATCACCACGGCGGCGATGTCGATCACGTGCATCACCGCCAGCGTGTTGGCCGACCAGTCGATCGGCGCGCCCAGCAGGCTGGCGATGCCATTGGCCGCATGGAAGCCGAGGAATACATACCACGCGCCCCAATGCAGCAGCGCCAGCGGTGCGTAAACCAATGCCGTGCGCTTGAGAATACCCAGCTTATGCTTCCAGGACGGAGCCCGAAACACCCGGATCAGCGCCGACATGATGTTGTCGCCGACCATCAGCAACCGCGCCAGGCCCCAGGGTTCACCGTTGGTGATTGCCCGCTCTTCGATGTCGGTTTCGCTGCCGGACACCTTGTGGTGATTGAGGTGGAGATGGCGCCGCACCCAAGGGTTGATGGTGCTCGGCCGCGCCAGCCACACCAGGCCCATCATCAGGTTGTGGGGCAGGCGTTGCTTGCGAAAGTACATGCTGTGGATCAGGTCGTGTTCCAGCTCGTGGGTCAGTGACGCCAGGAACGCGTTGAGCAACAGGCACACCCACCACGCCATATGCCCGGTGATGTACAGCGCCGCGGAACCCAGCATGCCCACCAGGGCAAAGGCCAGGATGCCCGCGCCCAACGCGTCCTGATGCAGCAGCCACGGATGGCGCTGGCGCAATAACTGCCCCTCGGCCAGCACCACTTCACGGATATGCGCTGAACGCTGTTGCGCGTTCATCTGCCGGGGGCTTGCAGAAGTACCGTCCATGCTTCCATCCTCTGTCTTATTGATGCGTACATCCTGCCCTATGCGATCTGGCGGGACGCTAGCCCCACACGCCAACCTGTTGACCGCAAGCGCCAATCAACATGACCGAACCGACCTCCCTCGCCAGCTGGACCCGCGCCCTGCGCAAGCAGCTCGACGCCCTGGACCTCGACAGCGCCGCGCTGTGCGCCCAGGCCGGGCTCGACCCGCAGTTGATGGACGATCCCAATGCACGCTATCCGCTATCGGCCACCACGCGCCTGTGGGAACTGGCGGTGCAGGCCAGCGGCGACCCGGCGATTGGCTTGCGGGTGTCGCGGTTTGTCAGCCCCACCACCTTTCATGCCCTGGGTTATGCGCTGGTGGCCAGCGGCAGCCTGCGGGAAGTGTTCGAGCGGATCGTGCGCTATCACCAGGTGGTCAGCGACGCCCTGAGCCTGGAGCTTAGCCGGGAGGGCGAACGTTACCGCTTTCGCCTGCAGCAGCCCGCCGGCACGCCCGCGCCGGCGTTTGAGGCAATTGATGCGTTCGCGGCGATCTACGTGCGCACCTGCCGCAATCGCCTGGGCCGCGAGTATGCGCCGCTGGCGGTGTACCTGCGGCGGCCCGAGCCGGCCGACCCCAAACCGTGGCACACGGTGTTTCGCGCGCCGGTGTTTTTTGCCGCCGAGGAAGACCGGCTGGAATTCGCCGCCCGGGACTTCGACAGCCACCTGGACGATGCCAATCCGGAGTTGGCCGAACACAATGAAACCGTGCTCAAGCGCACCCTGGCGCAACTGCGCCCGCTGACCTGGGAGCGCAAAGTGCGTTCGGCCATCGAAGCGCAACTGCCCGACGGTGAGCCAAGCGCCGAGCGGATCGCCCAGGCGTTGCATTTGAGTTTGCGCAGCCTGCAGCGGCACCTGGCGGACGAGGGTTGCCGGTTCGATGCGCTGCTGAATGAGTGCCGGGAGAACCTCGCGCTCCTGCATTTGCGGGATCCCGAGTGTTCACTGGCGGAAATCAGTCATTTGTTGGGATTTGCCGATACCAGCAGCTTTAACCGGGCGTTCAAGCGCTGGACCGGGATCACGCCGGGGCAGTTTAGGGATGGGTGTACGGACCGGACACATGGTTGACGGGTGTGCGGGGACATGGTGGACACTTTTCGGCGAGCTAACTTCGCCGGAAAACCATCATGCCCTGGAATACGAGAGACGCCATGAGCCTGAAAAAAGAGTTCGTTGCCTTTGCCCGGCAGCCCGGCAGCAATAAACGAGAACTGTGTCGACGGTTCGGTATCAGCCCCCAAACCGCATACAAGTGGCTCGAGCGCTACGAAGAACAAGGCCAGCAAGGTCTGCTGGAGAAATCCCGCAGGCC
>NZ_JARIXR010000059.1:0-20511 GCF_029269205.1 Pseudomonas sp. 1912-s
CTCCCTCCAGCAGACCTTGCTGGCCTTGTTCTTCGTAGCGCTCGAGCCACTTGTATGCGGTTTGGGGGCTGATACCGAACCGTCGACACAGTTCTCGTTTATTGCTGCCGGGCTGCCGGGCAAAGGCAACGAACTCTTTTTTCAGGCTCATGGCGTCTCTCGTATTCCAGGGCATGATGGTTTTCCGGCGAAGTTAGCTCGCCGAAAAGTGTCCACCATGTCCCCGCACACCCGTCAACCATGTGTCCGGTCCGTACAGGCTTTTCCAAAGTGACCCGCTGTAAGAGCGGAACCATAGGCGGCCGTTACCTAAATAACGGATATGTACACAATCAAACAGCCGCCAAAGAAGGCTCCAACTGCCGCTGAGCCAACCAGATCTCCTCCTGCAACCACTGCCCAAACACCTGCAACTGCGGCGAGTCAGTCTGCTCCGGCCGGGTCACCAACCAATACGACTGGTGCCCCTCCACATGCACATTCAACACCTGCGTCAACTGCCCACTGGCCAACTCCGAAGCCACCATATGCCAATCCGCAATGGTAATCCCCAACCCATCGATCGCCGCCCGAATCGCCAGATCCAGCAGGTCAAACTCATACCCACCCTCGATATCAACCCCACTGATCCGCGCTGCATCCAGCCAATGCTTCCACGTCAAATACCGCTGATCCTCCCGCGCCAACACATGCAGCAACGTCATGCGATTCAGGTCAATCCCGTCACTCCACTCCCGGGCATACAACGACGGTGCACACACCGCGATATGCCGCTCCTGAATCAACAACGAACTGTCCAACCCATCCCACTCCCCATCCCCAAACCGAATCGCACAATCCAGCGTGCTGGTCTCCGCCAGGCTGTCCTGCAACCGCGTGGTGATGCTCAACTCCAACTCCGGATGCTGCTCACGCAACCGCCCCAAACGCGGCATCAACCAGCGATTGGTAAACGTCGGCGGCGCATTGATATGCAGCCGATTGGCATGGGACTTCTGCTGAATACTGCGCACCGTCAGCTCGATCTTGTCGAACGACTGATGCAACGCCCGCAGCAATACCCGCCCGGCGCTGGTCAATTCCAGGTGATGATGCCGACGCTCCAGCAGGGCCTCGCCCAACTGTTCTTCCAGCTGGCGCACCTGGCGGCTGACCGCACTCTGCGTCACGTTCAACAGCTCGGCAGCCCGGGTAAAACTGCCGGTACTGCCGGCGACTTCGAAAGCTTTAAGGGCGTTGAGACCGGGCATTTTGCGTTTCATGGACGACACTCGGGAGCACAGGGGAAATAACCTGCACAACATACCTTTTTGTATTGGGTCAGCGGTAGCGCCCCGCGCCGACAGACGATTAATCGCTCCACGCACTGAAAGTGTCGTTTATCGACGCAGACCGTCGCTCACGCATAAATAGCCTGCGTATAACGCATGCACACTAAGACAATTAAGCATTGGTCGCCGCCGCGCTATAAACGCTAGTCTGCCGATGCACTTCTTATTACTTCGCCCTTCTCTTTCGCGATTAACTTATCGAGCCATCGCCATGTCGAACGCACCCGTTTCATCCCGGCGAAGTATTGGCTTGCTGGCACTGGTGTTTACCGCGTGCAACGCCACTACCCACGGTTTCAGTGTGTTCCTGTACTCGGCGTTGTTGCCGCAGATCCGCCTGGGGTTTGACCTGAGTTACAGCCAGGCCGCGCTGATTGCCGCGTTGTTGCAGCTGTTCTACATGGGCGCCTCGATTGCCAGCGGCCTGGCGGCGGCGTGGATCAGCCCGCGCAATATGGTGCGCCTGACCATCGTCCTCAGTCCCGCCCTGCTGGCCCTGGCCGTTGCCACGCCGTGGGTGCTGCCCTTCGCCCTGTGCCTGGCGCTGGTGTCGGCCTGTGCAGTGTCGAACTGGAACGCGATTTCGGCCCTGGCCCAGGACGTTATCCCGGCCACGCATCGCAGCCGTGTACTGGGGCTGGCGTCGTCAGGGTCGGCGTTTGCGCTGTGCTTGAACGGGCTGTTGATCGCACTGTTGCAAGGGTTGTCCCTGCGGCAGTTCTGGTTGATCTGCGCCGGATTGACGTTGCTGGTGACGCTGCTGACCCTGTGGGCACTGGCCCCGCTCAAGGAGCCAGCACCGCACGATACCAAGGCACCCAAGCTGAGTCAGGTGCTGCGCCAATGGCTGAAGCTGTGCGTGGCGCAACCCGTGGCGACGCAGATCGTGTTGCTCAGCGCGTTTATCGGGGCGATCAGCGGGCCCTTTCTGAATTTCCTCTCGGCGTTCGTCAGCGAGCAGCTACAGGCCAGCGCCTCCGTCACCGGTTCGATGTGGACGCTGATCGGCATTGGCGGTGTCGTCGGCGGCTTGCTGCTGGGCACACTGGCAGACCGCTGGGGCGCGTTGCGGGTGATGGCCCTGAGTATCGGCGTGTTTGGCCTCAGCATGCTCGGTTTGCTGGGGCATCCCAGCCTGGTGCTGAGCTGGCTGGCGGCCGGGCTGTTCGCGCTGTTTTATTTCCCGTGCTGGGGCTTGATGGCGGCCTACGTCGGCGCCCGACTCACCCCGGTGCAGAGCCTGCAGGTGGTGAGCCTGAGCATGGTCAGCTACGGCCTGGCCAGTGCCACCGGCAATGCGCTGTGCGGATGGCTGCTGCAAGTGACCGGCGAGTTTGCCGTGGTCCACGGCTGGATCGTGGCCTGGGTGCTGGCCAGCCTGTTATTGCTGAAGCGCATGGCCCATCGACACACCGCCGAGGCGCTGGCTGCCCAGGTGCCCTGAGTGCCCCAACTGCCGGCGCAGTATCTCCACCAGTGCATCCACCTCCGGCACCTGGCAACCGGCTGAGCGCCAGAACATCAGGCGCGCCGGGGCGATCGGCGGGAATCCCTGGCGCTCGTCCAGAATCTGCCAGTCCGGCGGCACCAGGCGCCGCGCCATTACGCCCACCGACAACCCCTGCTCAATCGCGATCGCAATGCCCCGCGGGCTCTGGCTGGTGTACACCACCTGCCACGAGCGCCCGGACTGGGCCAGCGCCTGCACCGCATTCGCACGAAACGCACAGCCCTCGGCGTACACCGCCAACGGCACCGACTGACGCCCCACACAGCTCCAGCTGGGCGCCGCCACCCACACCAGCGGCTCGTCGCACAGGTATTCCCCGGCCTGCAAACCGGCGTGTTCCACCCCCAGCACCAGGTCCAGTTCACCCCGTTGCAAACGCCCCACCAAGGCCGTGGACATCTCGCAGCACACGTCCGGGCGTACCTGGGCGAATTGCGCCTGGAAGTCCTTGAGCATCCCGCCCAGGCAATATTCGGCGTAGTCCTCGGGCATGCCAAGGTGGATGCAGACCTGCTCGTTGGGCAATTGCGCGGCGCTGACGGCCTCGCTGTGCAGCTTGAGGATCTGCCGGGCGTAGATCAAAAAGGTTTCGCCACTGGGGGTCAGGCCCACCGAGCGGCTGGTGCGGCGGATCAGCGGCGTGCCGACGATGTCTTCCAGGCGTTGCAGGCTCTGGCTGACCGTGGATTGGGTTTTGTGCAGGCGCTCGGCGGCGGCCGAGAAACCCTGGCATTCAATAATTGCCACAAACACTTTAAGCAGCGTGCCATCCAGTTCGCCCGACATAACTATCGCCCTCCCCGATGGATTCGATCACAACTTGTAATTTCCACTTTGCACCTCGTTCAGCAACTATCGGTTCAGCCAGAAAACACCAACTGATAGTTCCGGGAGTCTTGCATGAGCCTTCAACTTGCTGACGCTGAAGTGGGCGATATCAGCGACATTATTAATACCGAGCTGTACCCCATACATGATTCGGGCCATGTTCAATTACAGGCCCTGATCGATCACGCGCGGGCCGAACTGACCGAAGACGGTTGCTGCCTGCTGAAGAACTTCCTGCGCCCCGAGGCACTGGAACAGGCCCGTCTGGAAGGTTTGGCGCTGTCGGGCAAGACGTTTTATTCAGTGCGCAAGGTCAACGCCTACTTCACCGAAGACGACACCTCCCTGCCCCAGGATGATCCGCGCCGCACGTTCATGGAGCGCACCAGCGGCTTTGTGACCCGCGACATGATTGCCCCGGACGCCATCATTCACCGGCTGTACGTGTCGCCGATGATGAAACGCTTTATCGGTGCGTGCCTCAACGAACCGGAAATCTTCGAGTACGCCGACCCGTTCGCCGGGCTGGTGATCAACGTGATGCCCGACGGTACCGAGCAGCCCTGGCACTTCGATACCAACGAATTCATCGTCAGCATGATGACCCAGAAGCCCGAGGCCGGCGGCCTGTTCGAGTACGCGCCGATGATTCGCTCGCGCACCCAGGAAAACCTCGGCGCCGTGGGCAAAGTAGTACGTGGCGAAGACCGTTCGCGGGTGCAGGAACTGGAACTCAACCCCGGCGACCTGCAGATTTTCAAAGGGCGTTTCTCGGTGCACCGCGTGACCCGCGTCGAAGGCGCCACCGAGCGCAACACGGCGATTTTCGCCTACTCCGAAAAGCCCGGAATCATCGGCCGTGCCCAGCGCACCAAGCAGCTTTACGGACGCCTGTCCGAAGCCCATCTGCAAGCCGAACGCAACCTGGTCCGCAGCGACCAGTTGCTCGACTGATTCACCCCCTCAAAAAACTAAAAAACCGTATTTGCCCTGCGAGGAACACCCCATGAGTCTGTCCGGCCCCAACCGCAACCCCGCCGATTGCGAACCTACCTATGACGAGATCCAGCAGATCCAACTGGACCGCCTGCAACGGGTACGCAACGAACTGAAAAAACGCGACTACGCCGCCTGCGTGCTGTTCGACCCCACCCACATGCGCTACGCCACCGGCTCGCGCAACATGCAGGTGTACTCGGCGCGCAACCCCGCCCGCTATGCGTTTATCCCGGCAGAAGGCCCGGTGGTGGTGTTTGAGTTCGGCGGCTGCCTGCACCTGGCCGAAACCCTCAACACCGTCGACGAAGTGCGCCCGGCCAAGGCCATCTCGTATTACTTCTGCGAAAGTTTCCTGGGCAACGTCACCGCCGAATGGGCCGCCGAAATCGATGAGCTGGTGCGCCAATGCGGCGGCGGCAAACGCATCGCCATTGAAAGCGCGACCTCGGCCGCAGCCTTCGAATTGCAAAAGCTCGGCTATCAGATTTTCGATGCCCAGGAACCCCTGGAACGCGCGCGCTGCATCAAGGTGCCGAACGAACTCAAGATGATCCGCGCCAGCCTGCGCGCCACCGAAGCCGGCGTGCGCCTGATGGAAAGCAAACTCACCCCCGGCATCAGCGAGAACGAGCTGTGGTCCCACCTGCACCAGCATGTGATCGCCACCGACGGGGACTACGTCGAGACCCGCCTGTTGTCCTCCGGCCCACGCACCAACCCGTGGTTCCAGGAATGCAGCACCCGACCCATCGAAGCCGGCGACCTGGTGGCGCTGGACACCGACGTGGTCGGGCGTTTCGGCTACTACGCGGACTTCTCGCGGACCTTTCTCTGCGGCGAACAGGCCGCCACCGCCAAGCAGCAGGAGCTGTACAAGCTGGCCTACGAGCAGGTGCAAACCAACATGGAAATGCTCAAGGCCGGGCGCAGTTTCAAGGAGTACGCGGAACTGGCCTGGAAGATTCCCGAGCATTACAAAAACAACCGTTACTTCGCCCTGGTGCACGGGGTTGGCATGACCGGTGAATACCCCTACGTGGTGCACCGCGAAGACATTGATGCCCTGGGCTACGACGGCGTGTTCGAAGCCGGCATGACCATCTGCGTGGAAAGCTACATCGGCCACGACGACGGCGGCGAAGGGGTGAAGCTGGAAGAACAGATCTACATCCACGAACACGGCATCGAGCTGCTCTCCGATTACCCGTTCGACCCGCGCTTGTTGTCGCGCTAGACGCGTCCCGCACCAGAGGTCGCCATGGGAAGGACATGTAACATGCATTTATAGAACGTTCCAACGCAGAATTTGTCGTTTGTCGATCTTTGCGCAAATGACAAAACTGCGGGCATCTCTAATAAAAACAACATGAGAGCTGCCCTATGTCCTATCCCATTGCCACCCTCCCGACTTCGTTGCGCCTTGTTCTTCTGCCGGCTTCACAGAGGTCCCGGCTGCGCCTTCGCGGCGCTTGCCACTGACCCTTGCGGTTCAACAAAAACGCATATTCGCAAGTACCGGAGAGGCTTATGAAAGAGTTGACTACCCTGGACGGCGCCGCGCCGCATCCAGCCGTAAATGATCTGTGTGCCCAAGTCCAAAGCGGCGAAATCAATCGCCGCCAATTCTTGCGCACGGCCGCGCTGCTGGGCATTACCGTCGCCAGCGCCAGCACTTTCCTCGGCTCCGCACTGCTGGGTAACAACGCCCAGGCCGCCGAGCCGCGCCAGGGCGGCAGCCTGCGGTTTGCCTGCGCCATCCAGGAAATCCAGGACCCGATGCTGATCACTTGGATCGAAGCCTCGAACCTGCTGCGCAACTCGGTGGAATACCTGACCTGGGTCGACGCCGACAACATCACCCACCCGTACCTCGCCGAGAGCTGGAGCCCGTCGGAAGACCTCGCCACCTGGACCTTCAACCTGCGCCAGAACGTGAAGTGGAGCAACGGCGACACCTTCAACGTCGACGACGTGCAGCACAACATCGAACGCTGGATTGCGGCCGACTCCAAGTCGGTGAACCGCACCGCGTTCCAGGACATCAAGGCCTTCGAGAAAGTCAGTGAGTTCCAGTTCCGCCTGGTGCTCAAGCGCCCGATCCTGGCGATCCCGGAAATGCTCAACGCCTTCACCTGCGCCATCGTGCACCGCAGCTTCAAGGCCGGTGACGACTGGGCGAAAAACCCGCTGGGCACCGGGCCGTTCAAGCTGGTGTCGTTTGCCGTCAACAAGCAGGCAACCTTCGCCAAGCGCGCCGACTACTGGGGCAAACCGGCGAATCTCGACGAGCTGCGCTACGTGGACATGGGCACCGATGTGTCCACCCACCTCGCCGCCCTGCAAGCCGGGCAAGTGGACGTGCTGTACCGCGTGACTGTGGCCGAACTGGACCTGGCCAAGCGTTTGCCCGGCGCGCAGTTGCTCACCTGCAAATCCGCGCAAACCGTGGTGATGCGCATGGCCTGCGACCAGAAGCCGTTCACCGACGTGCGCATCCGCAAGGCCGTGGTGCTGTGCGCCGACAACGCGCAGATGCTGAAGATCGCCTATCGCGGCATGGGCACCCTTGGCGAAGACCACCATGTGGCGCCCTCCCACCCCGAATATTTCCCGCTGCCCAAGCGCAACCGCGACGTGGCCGCGGCGAAGAAGCTGCTGGCCGAGGCCGGTTTCCCGAACGGCATCGACATCGACCTGATCGTCGGCAATACCCAGGGCCGGTATGAGCAGGACTGCGCGCAGATCCTGCAACAGAACTGCCTGGAAGCCGGGATCCGCATCAACCTCAAAGTGATCCCCGCCGCGCAGTACTGGCCGATCTGGGACAAGGCCGCCTTCAGCCTCACCTACTGGGCCCATCGCCCGCTGGGAGTGATGTCCCTGGAGCTGGCCTACCGTGGCGGTGGTGCCTGGAACGAAAGCCATTACAGCGACCCGGCGTTCGATGCCGCGCTGGACAAGGCCATGGGCATTATCGACCCGAAACAGCGTGCGCTGGCGATGGAAAACGTCGAGCGCATCCTGCAGGACGCGTGCGTGATCGTGCAGCCGTTCTGGGGCGACAAGTTCACCGCCGTGAGCAAAAAGGTCCAGGGCTTCCAGGTGCACCCGTCCGACTTCTACCCAATGGACAGTGTGTGGATGAGCGCTTGAGTTAGCCGCGCCCTCCTCCCTGCCCGTACGCGGGCAGGCATCCCTTGAACAGTCGGAGCATGCACCCATGGCTCATTTTCTTATGCGCAAGTTATTGGCGCTGGTGGCGACCCTGCTGTCGGTGTCACTGATCGTGTTCCTGGCCCTGGAACTGAATATCGAAGACGTCGCCATCAACGTCCTCGGCCCCTACTCCGCCGCCGACCAGCGTGCGGCGTGGCTGGTGGAACATGGCTACAACCAACCCTTTGTGTGGCGCTACCTGGTGTGGCTCAAGGACTTTGTCAGCGGTGACTGGGGCACCTCGGTGTACTTTCGCGAATCGGTGATCAAGCTGCTGCTGCCGAACCTCGCGCAAACCCTGACCCTGGCCGGCCTGGCCTTGCTGGTGATGGTGCCGGTGGCGTTGACGCTGGGCGTGCTTGCCGGGATTCGCCAGGGCTCGGCGCTGGACCGCCTGGTATCGTTCCTGTCGATCGTCACCACCTCGATTCCCGACTTTGCCAGCGCGGTCTTCGTCTCGGCGATCTTTGTGTTCTGGCTCAACTGGCTGCCCGGCGTGAGCAGCATGAGCGACGGCTTCAGCGCCGTGCAATTGGTGCTGCCACTGATGGTGCTGTGCCTGTTCGGCATCGGCTATCTGGCGCGGATTACCCGGGCCTCGATGGTGGAAGTGATGCAGGCGCCCTATATCCGCACCGCGCGGCTCAAGGGTGCGTCGACCTCACGCATCGTGCTGCGTCACGCCCTGCGCAATGTACTGATCGCGCCGGTCACAGTGATCATGCTGTACATCCCGTGGTTGCTGTCCAACGTGATCGTGGTGGAGGTGTTCTTCGCCTATAAGGGCTTCGGCTCGCTGCTGTACACCGCCTCGTTGAACCATGATGTGTACCTGATCGAAGCCTGCGCGATGGTCAGTGCGGTGGTGGTGGGCATCACCAAGATCTTCTCGGACCTGGCCTACACCTGGCTCAACCCGCGCATCACCCTGCGCAGTCTCGGCGGAGGTGCCCAATGAACCTGCTGCATTCCTTCAAACATCCGTTGGCCTTGCTGGGTTTGCTGCTGGTGGGCGGCTGGGTGCTGATCGCGCTGTTCGCCCCGTGGATCGCGCCCCATGACCCGCTGGAAAGCTTCACGCCCTTGCTCACCCCAATGACCGCCGGCGACAACGGCCAGAGCTTTCTGCTGGGCACCGACATGATTGGCCGCGACATTCTTTCGCGGCTGATCTGGGGCACCCGCACCGTGTTGTTCTGGTCGATCCTTGCCACCCTCACCGCCTTTGCCGTCGGCATCGCCATGGGCCTGTGCGCCGGTTACTTCAACGGCTGGGTCGACAGCCTGCTGTCGTATGTGGCGGACACGGTGCTGTCTTTCCCGGTGCTGGTGTTGTACATCGTGATCATCATCGCCCTCGGTGCTTCGGCCCTGAATATCCTGATTGCGGTGACCTTCACCAGCGCGCCGGCGATCTTCCGGATCATGCGCGCCCTGACCATCGACATTCGTTCCCGGGACTACGTGCTCAGCGCCATCACCCAGGGCGAAGGTTCGCTGCGGATCATGCTGGTGGAAATCCTGCCCAACTGCGGCGGGCCGCTGATCGTCGATTTCTGCCTGCGCATCGGCTACACCGCGATCATGATCGGCGCCCTGGGCTTCCTCGGCCTCGGCCTGCCGCCACCGACACCCGACTGGGGCGGCATGATCAACGATGGCCGCGCCATGGCTATCGCCTTCCCGCACCTGGTGATCTTTCCGTGCATCGCCATCTCCACCCTGATGCTGGGCCTGAGCCTGTTGGCGGACGGCCTGGATGAACACGCCCAGAAAGGCGCAAGGACTTGAGCATGAACCACACACAAGTGCTGCGGGTAGAGAACCTGTCCATCGAACTGCCCGCCGGCGCCGACCGCAGCCATGCGGTGCAAGGCATCAGCCTGGAGGTGCGCAAGGGCGAAATCCTCTGCGTGATCGGTGAGTCCGGCTCCGGTAAATCGGTGCTGTCGGCGGCGATCATGGGCGACTACGCCAAGGGGTTGCGGCATACCGAAGGCGTGATCGACTTTCTCGGCGATGATATTTGCACCCTCGATGAGGAACGGTTGCGCCAGCTGCGGGGCAACCGTATCGCGATGATTTTCCAGGAGCCCATGGCCGCGCTGAACCCGGCGATCCGCATCGGCAAGCAAGTGGAAGAGATCTTCGACATTCACGCACCGCAGATGCCGGCAGCCGAACGCCGCGAGCGCATGCTGGCGTTGCTGGAATCGACCCAGCTGCCGGACCCGCCGCGCATCGCCAACAGCTTTCCCCACCAGTTGTCGGGTGGCCAATGCCAGCGGGTGGTGATTGCCATGGCGCTGGCGATGAACCCGGATTTGCTGATCGCCGACGAACCCACCACCGCCCTGGACGTAACCACTCAGGCTCAGGTGCTGAAACTAGTGCGTGAGCTGCGCGGTCGCGGGCAGCACGGCATTCTGTTTATCACCCATGACTTCGGCGTGGTCGCGCAGATCGCCGACCGTATCGCGGTGATGGAAGGCGGCCGGCTGGTGGAAATCGGCGAGCGCGACCAGGTGCTGAATGCCCCGGCCCACGCCTACACCCGCAAGCTGATCGCCGCCGTGCCGGCGCTGCATCCGGAGTTGCACACGCCGAGTGCCGACGGCGAGATGGCCCTGCGCATCGAGCACCTGACCAAGACCTACACCGTCGGCGGCAGCTCGGTGGCCGCGTTGCGCAACGTCTCGCTGCAACTACCACGGGGCAAGACCCTGGCGATTGTGGGCGAGTCGGGCTCGGGCAAAAGCACCTTGGTCAAAGCCGCGATCCGCCTGGTGGACAGCGACAGCGGCCATGTGTGGGTCGGCGACACCGATTTCCTGGCCCTGCGCGGCTCGTCGCTGGCGGCGAACCGGCGGCGTATCCAGATGATTTTCCAGGACCCCTACGGTTCCCTCAATCCCCGGCACAGGGTGGGCGACATCATCGCCCGTGCAGCCCAACTGCGCGGCTTGTCGGCCAAGGATGCGTGGGCCGAAGCCGGTGACCTGCTGGAACAGGTCGGCCTCAAGCGCGACGCCCTCAAGCGCAAGCCCCGGCAGTTCTCCGGCGGCCAGCGCCAGCGTATCGGCATCGCCCGCGCCCTGGCGATGCGCCCGGAAGTGTTGATCGCCGATGAGAGCGTGTCGGCCCTGGATGTGTCGGTGCAAAAACAGGTGCTGGAACTGTTGGCCGAACTGCAGCAGCGGCTGAACCTGAGCATCCTGTTTATCACCCACGACCTGCGGGTGGCGGCGCAGATCAGCGACTACATCGCGGTGATGCGCCAGGGCGAAGTCGTGGAATACGGCACCGCCGAACAGGTACTGCTACGGCCCCGGAACACTTACACCCAGACCTTGCTGGCGGCCGCTCCCGGCGCCTCGGAACTGCCCGCCGCCGGCCCGCCGCTGCGGCTGATTCGCCCCCAGGCCCAGTGAGTCAACCCTTTACCCCGCGTCGCAGCGTTCGTTGCGGCAAGGGGCTGCTGTTGCCAAAAAATAACCAATAACGAGAGCAAAACCATGCGACCAACCCTTCGATACATCGCTCTGGTCCCTGTGCTCGGCGCCCTTGCGGCACCGGCCATGGCCATTCAAGTCACCGACAATCTGGACCTCGGTGGCGCCGTGCGCGCCCGTTGGGACTACGACCCGGATCGCGGCATCCAGAAGTTCGGCCTCGACACCGCGTTCCTCAGCGCCAAGTACAACTCCGACACCTGGATCGGCGAGGCGCAGTACCGGTTCTACGGGCGCTCGTACCCGTACCAGTACACCAAGAACTACGGCGATATCCAGTTCGCCAAGTTCGCCTGGGTCGGCTACAAGTTCAACCCCGACCAGCAGGTGCAGGTGGGCCTGAACACCGTGCCGTTTGGCTTGCAGCCGTACTTCGGCAGCACCTTCTACGAAACCCTGGGCAACGTCATCGGCCTGGAAGATGTGCAGCAGGTCGGCGCCAAGTACATCCAGCAGAGCGGCGACTGGAACATCCAGGCCGGTTACTACCTGCGCCCGGCGTGGCAAGGCAAAGGTACGAGCAAGGGCGTGACCTATTCCAGCGTGATCTCCGAAGCCGACAGCTACGTGGGCGACGGCAGCAACAACCAGGAACGCAACACCGTGGTGGTACGGGTGGCCAAGGCCATGGACCTGGGTAACTGGAAGTCGGAAGTCGGGCTGTCCGGCCTGACCTCCACCCTGGAAAACAAGGACACCAACAACGATGGCCGGCGCAACGCGGTGGCCATCCACTACCTGGGCAAGAATGGCCCGTGGGGCGTGCAATTGCAGGCGGCACGGCAGCAGATGTCACCGCGTAACCCGGGCACCGACAGCGTGGTGACGCTGGGCGGTTACGACGGCACGTTCAACGTGGCCAGCCGGGGCAATTTGTATGTGGCAGATCTGAGCTATGACGTGGGCGGCAAGTACCTGTTTGACCAGATCAGCGGCGTGAAGCTGTATGCCAACTACAGTGCGTTTGACAAGTCCGAGGATCAGTTCAAGACCTCGCAACGGGTGATCCTGGGGACGTCGTTTTCCGTCAGCAAATTGTGGGTAGCGACAGAGTGGTTGATCGGCAAGAACGATCCGTATATTGGTGGGAGCAGCTATACCGAGAGTCTGGGGGCTGGGGGGAGTAACCAGTGGGAGAATCAGTTGTATATGAACATTGGGTACTACTTCTGACTTAAGCTCTGTAGCGCTTTAACTGGCCTCATCGCAGGCAAGCCAGCTCCCACATTTGATCGGCGCCGCGGTCAAAATCTGGGAGCTGGCTTGCCTGCGATAGCGTCAGTACCAACACTATAAAAACAACAGGTGTGGAATCCCTTTCATGCGCCAACTGCCCGCCCTCAACATGCTCCGGGTCTTCGAAGAAGTCGCCCGCCACCGCAGCTTCAGCCAGGCGGCGGTGGGCCTCAACGTCACCCAGGGCGCCGTCAGCCGCCAGATCAAACAACTGGAAGACTACCTCGGCGTCGCCCTCTTCATCCGCACGCCCCAAGGCCTGTCCCTGACCGAAGCCGGCTTCGCCCTTTCCCCGCACCTGAGCGACGCCTTCGACCATATCGAACGCGCCTTGCAAGCCGTGCGCGTGCCCAACCTGCGCCAGCGCCTGCGCATCGTCGCCCCGCCGACCTGGGCCACCCGCTGGCTGTCCGCCCACCTGCGCCGATTTTGCGAGCGTTACCCCGACATCAACCTCAGCGTCACCCACCAGAACAACCACGCGAGCCTTGCGGAAATCGACTGCCAGATCCGCTTCGGCCTGGAACCGGCGCCTCATTGCAGCAGTGAGTTGTTGGTGATGGAGCGCCACATCGCCGTCGCCAGCCCGGAACTGTTCAGCGACGGTCAGCCGCCTGACCTGCGGCGCTTTCCGCTGCTGCACATCCTGCACGACGGCAAGCGCTTGAAGGTCTGGGAAAACTGGCTGGCGGCCATGGGCCGTGAGGATATCGATGCGGACCAGGGCCTGGAATTCAGCACCCTGGACCAGGTGATCCACACCGCCCTGGCAGGCGGTGGGCTGGCGGTGATCGACCGGCAAATGATCGAGCGCGAACTGGCGAATGGCAGCCTGCTGCCGATCACCCCGGTGGAGGTGATCGGCCCGTATGGCTATTGGCTGGATGTGGCGAGTGACAAGCAGGGCTTATCCAAGGTGTGCCTGTTTACGCAGTGGTTGAACCGGGTGAGTAATCCCTGACACCGGGGCTTCGGCCTTGCACGCCTGGCTCAACGTCAACGCCTTGGTTTCCGGCGCCCAGGCCCAGGAGATGATCGCGCCCAACACCAGGATTGCGGCGAGGATGCCCATGGTCGGGCTCAGGCCGATCCCGGCCACGCTCACCGGCAGCAGGAAGGTGCTCACCGCCGAACCCAGGCGGCTGACGGCCGTGGCCAGGCCAATCCCGCTGGCCCGCACTTCAGTCGGAAAGCTCTCCGCCGGGAAGACGCCCACCAGGTTACTCACCGCCGACAGTACCAGGGTGAATACTCCAAACGTCAGCACCATCAGCCACGCCATGCTGCCCGGCAACACCGCCAGCAGGAACAGCGCCGCCGCAAGGATGATGAACGAGTTGATCAGGAACCCGCGCCGGGAGAATTTCACGGTGCACCAGATGCCGATCAGGGCGCCGATGATCAGCAGCAGGTTGAGCATCAGTTCCGTACCAAAGCCTTCGGCCAGGCCCATTTTCTGCAGGATCGACGGCAGGAAGGTGTAGATCGCGAAGTACGGCATCACGATGCACACGAAGAACAGGCAATTGAACGCGGTGCGCTTGCGGTATTCGCGGCTGAACAGCACGCCGTAGCCCGAGCGGGTTTGCGTCGAGGGTTCTTCGTCGAGTACCACATGTTCGCCGAGGTGCTTTTTGACGATGGCCCGGGCCTCGGCAATCCGGCCTTGATTGACCAGCCAGCGCGGCGATTCGGGGGTGCCGATGCGGGCGATCAGAATCAGCCCGGCGGGAATCGCCGACGACGCCAGCATCCAGCGCCAGGCGTCATCACCGAGGCTGAGCATGGCGGTACCGACGAAGGTGGCGGCCACGTAGCCAACGGTCCACACCACGCTGAACGAGCCGAGCAGCACGCCACGATGTTTCTTCGGCGAGAACTCGGCGAGCATGGCGTGGCCGACGCTGAAATCGCCGCCCAGGCCAATGCCGATCAGCACCCGACAGAGGAACAGGCCCATGGCGGTTTCGGCATAGAACTGCATCACCGAGGCGACGGTAATCAGGACGAAGCTGACCAGAAAGATTTTCTGCCGGCCGAGGGTGTCGGAGATCCAGCCGAAAAACAGGCTGCCCAAAAACAACCCGATCAGGGCCGAGGCGCCGATCAGGCCTTGCCAGAAGGCGTCCAGTTGCATCTGGGGGCTGAGCAAGGTGAAGGCGATGCCGATCAGGCCAAGGATATAGCCATCGGTGAAGTGCGCGCCGAAGGTCAGGCCGGCGATTTTAAGGTGGAAGCGACCGATGGGCAGATCGTCGATTTTGATGGATTGAGTGGACATGGTGTTCTCCATATTTTTGTTTTTGACGGAGTAACAGCGGGCAAGCCGAGGGTGATGGTGTGGGCTTTTTTTGTGGGAGCTGGCTTGCCTGCGATAGCGGTGGGTCAGGTTGATCATGGGAGGCTGACAGACCGCTATCGCAGGCAAGCCAGCTCCCACAGGGATTTGTGTTGTTTGGTTGACCGTATTTAGAGGCCGCCCATCAACAGGTATTTGATCTCCAGGTAATCCTCCAGCCCGTACCTGGAACCTTCTCGGCCCAGGCCCGATTCCTTGATCCCGCCAAAGGGTGCGACTTCGGTGGAGATGATCCCTTCATTGATCCCTACCATGCCCGCTTCCAGGCCTTCGGCCATGCGCCATACGCGGCCGATGTCGCGGCTATAGAAGTAGGCGGACAAGCCGAATGGCGTGTCATTGGCCCGCTGCAGCACTTCGGCTTCATCGGTGAAGCGGAAGCAGGCCGCCACCGGGCCGAAGGTTTCTTCCTGGGCGATCAGCATTTCGCCGTGGGCTTCGGTGAGGATGGTCGGTTCAAAGAAGGTGCCGCCCAAGGCGTGTCGACGGCCGCCGCACAGCAGCTTGGCGCCTTTCTCCAGGGCGTCGCCGACGTGGGCTTCAACCTTGGCCAACGCGGCAGCGTTGATCAGCGGGCCTTGTTCGGTTTCGCCGTCCAGGGCGCTGCCGACGCGCATCGCAGAGACCGCTTCCGCCAGTTTGCGGGTGAACGCGTCGTACACACCGTCCTGGATAAAGAAGCGGTTGACGCAGACGCAAGTCTGGCCGGTGTTGCGGAATTTTGACGCCATGGCGCCTTTGACGGCGGCGTCCAGGTCGGCATCGTCGAACACGATAAAGGGCGCGTTGCCCCCCAGTTCCAGGGAGACCTTTTTCAACGTGTCCGCAGCCTGGCGCATCAGCAGTTTGCCGGTGCGGGTGGAGCCGGTGAACGACAGCTTGCGTACCACGCTGGAGGCTTGCAACGCGCCGCCGATGGCCACGGCATCGCCGGACACGATGTTGAACACGCCGGCGGGAATTCCGGCCTGCTCCGCCAACACCGCCAGGGCGAAGGCCGACAACGGGGTTTCTTCCGACGGTTTGAGGATCATCGTGCACCCCGCCGCCAGCGCCGGGCCAACCTTGCGGGTGACCATGGCCATCGGGAAGTTCCACGGGGTGATCGCCGCGACCACGCCGATGGCTTCCTTGGTCACGATGATCCGCGCATCGGCCTTGTGGCTCGGGATCACGTCGCCATAGGCACGCTTGGCTTCTTCGGCGAACCACTCCAGGAAGCTCGCCGCGTAGACCACTTCGCCCATGGCTTCGGCCAGCGGCTTGCCCTGCTCCAGGCTGAGCAGGTGCGCCAGGTCCTTCTGGTTGCTCAGCATCAAGTCGCTCCAGCGCTTGAGGCGCTGGCTGCGTTCCTTGGCGGTGAGTTTGCGCCAGGCCGGCAACGCACGGTTGGCGGCGGCAATGGCCAGGTTGGTTTCTTCAGCACCGGCGCGTTGTACTTCGGCGATCTGTGCGCCATTGGCCGGGTTGAGCACCGGGTAAACCGGCCCACCGCTGGACCATTGGCCATCGATGAAATTGCCTGTGCGAATCAGCGGGTTCATGCCACGGCCTCTATCAGGTTAAAGCGGTCCAGGCCCGGACGGGCGCTGCGCAGGATGCGTTTGCCGGCGGTGTAGTCGTTGATCACGTCGCACGGTGTGTAGTTGCGTTCCAGCTCATGCAGTTCTTCGGCGTCGAGTTGGGTGTCGAGGGCGGCGAGCGCGCTGTCAAACTGTTCGGTGGTGTCGGCGCCCACCAGCATCACGTCCACACCGGGGTGATTGGCAACCCACGCCTGGGCGACCTGCGCATTCGACACGCCACGGGCACGGGCCACACGTTGCACTGAGTGGGCGATGTCGAAGGACGCCTGGTCGCTGTACATCTGTTGGGTGAAGAAGTCGGTCTGGTTGCGGGTCGACTGCACTTCACCGGTGAGCAGGCCACGGGCCAGCGGGCTGAACACCGAGACGCCCAGGCCCTGGTCGCGGCAGAACGGGATCATCTCGCGCTCTTCTTCGCGGTAGGCGCAGTTCAGTTGCAGCTGCATGTTGATCGGCTTGACCCAGCCATTGCGCTCGCAGGCCATGAGGATTTTTGCCAGTTGCCCGGTGAGCATGGTGGACACTCCGATGTAGCGGGCCTTGCCGGAACGCACGATGTCGTTGAGGGCGCCCATGGTTTCTTCCACCGGGGTGTTCACGTCGAAGTAATGCAGCATGAACACGTCGACGTAATCCATGCCCAGGCGGCTCAGGGACGCATCGATGCTGTCCATGATGTGTTTGCGTGAATGGCCGCTGGCGTTGATGCCGCTGCGGGTGCCATAGCCGACCTTGGTGGTGACCACGATGTCTTCACGGCGCGCAACGCGCTTGAGGATGCGCCCCACCACTTCCTCGCCGACACCGGCAGAGTAGAAGTCGGCCAGGTCAATGAAGTTGACGCCGTTGGCCAGGGCGTGGGCGACGATGGGCTCGCTTTGTTTCTCATCGAAGATCCACGGTTTCCAGTCCGGGGTGCCCATGTTCATGGTGCCCAGGCACAGGCGGGAGACTTGCAGGCCGGAGTTGCCCAAACGAATGTATTGCATGGGGATGTCCTCAGGCTTTTGGCGTGTAGAAAGGGTTGCTGATGTGGTTGACCACGTCCGCCAGTTGCGCGGTGTGCGGCAGGCCGGTCAGGGCGGCGCGGATCGCCGTGCGGCAGGCGTTGTAGTTGTTGAGGTAGACCGCATCCAGGTCATCGCAGGCCGGGTTGACCCAGTTCGCGGTGACGATGGCCCACTCGTCTTCGGCTTCCGGCGGCAGGGTGCCGTCGAGCAAGGCTTCGAGCACCGCCTTGGCGATCCCGGCCTGGGACGCACCCCAGGTGGCATTGCCGTGCAGGTCGCTGCCAATGGCGGCCTTGTTGACGTAGAGGGTCATGGGTTTGACCGGGATGTTCGGCTGGGCAATCACCATGAACGGGCAATGGCCCTGGCTTGGGGACGCCAGGCTGGTGGCGAACGCCTGGCCGGCCGGGCCGTTGCGCGGGCCGATGAGGATGTTGATGTGGGCAGCATTGACGCCTGGGCCTTCGAAGCCTTCGCCGATGTACAGATCAAGTGCTTTCATTTCGCAAACGCTCTTTTTTGTTATGGGGAGCTGGTTGGCGAATTTTTAGCACTGGCGCAGGCGGCGGCCGTAACCATTAAAAGTCATGGGGGTGTGAGTTTTGGTCATGGCCCTGCGACCATCAGACCCGTCCTACGCGTTGACCATCGTTAACACACACCATATAGTGTGCCCACAAACACAGACAACCACTACATAGTGTGCAGGAACGCAGTATCTCGACCACACTATGCGCAGTATTTCAATGCCTTGAAGCCTGCAAAACGCACATTTTTGAACGCGGTCACGCCGTCAAACGGACCAGGAAGGAGCAATTCAATGCTGAGTTGGGATGAAGCAGATCAACCAGACACCGGTGACGTAGTCATACGAGGCGCCAACGCCGGCCACGCCACCGAAGCCAACATGGACCGCCTCGACGGCGCCGGCGCTGCCGCCGCCCTTGAAGCCCGCAACGTGACCGCCAGCGACTCCGCCGCGATCATCCGCGCCAAGGCCGCCCTCGACAAACTCGACGTCGCCGAAGGCCTCGCCGAGCTCGAAGGCTCTGCCGCCCGCGTCGCCGTTGACGAAAAGCGCATGATCAACTGCCGCGCCGACCTCAACCAACTCGTGCCTTTCAAGTACGACTGGGCCTGGCAGAAATACCTCGACGGCTGCGCCAACCACTGGATGCCGCAAGAGGTCAACATGACCGCCGACATCGCCCTGTGGAAAAACCCCGAAGGCCTGACCGACGACGAGCGTCGCATCGTCATGCGCAACCTCGGCTTCTTCTCCACTGCGGATTCGTTGGTCGCCAACAACCTGGTCCTGGCCGTGTACCGCCTGATCACCAACCCGGAGTGCCGCCAGTACATCCTGCGCCAGGCCTTCGAAGAAGCGATCCACACCCACGCCTACCAGTACTGCATCGAATCGTTGGCCATGGATGAAGGCGAGATCTTCAACATGTACCACGAGATTCCATCGGTCGCCAAAAAGGCCGCCTGGGGCTTGAAGTACACCCGCTCGATCTCCGATCCGAAGTTCGAAACCGGTACCGTCGAGACCGACAAAGAGCTGCTGCGTAACCTGGTGGCGTACTACTGCGTCCTGGAAGGCATCTTCTTCTACTGCGGCTTCACCCAGATTTTGTCCATGGGCCGTCGCAACAAAATGACCGGCGTGGCCGAGCAGTTCCAGTACATCCTGCGCGATGAGTCGATGCACCTGAACTTCGGTATCGATGTGATCAACCAGATCAAAATCGAAAACCCACACCTGTGGGATGCCGAGATGAAGGAAGAAGCGACCCAGATGATCCTGCAAGGGACTCAGCTGGAGATTGAATACGCGCGTGACACCATGCCACGCGGTGTACTCGGCATGAACGCGGCGATGATGGAGGACTACCTCAAGTTCATCGCGAACCGTCGTCTGTCGCAGATTGGGTTGAAGGAAGAGTATCCAGGGACGACGAATCCGTTCCCGTGGATGAGCGAGATCATGGACTTGAAGAAAGAGAAGAATTTCTTTGAGACACGTGTGATCGAGTACCAGACCGGCGGCGCGCTGAGCTGGGATTGATTTAAAGCGGCCCCTTCGGGGGCCGTGTTGTTTCACCTGTCGATGTTTTTTTATGCCCAATCAAACCATCAAGACACCCTGCGTCGGCCTGTGCTCCACCGTTTACGGAGACCTTGTGTGCCGGGGCTGCAAGCGCTATCACCATGAGGTGATTCAGTGGAACGGCTACAACGCCGAGGAGAAACAGGCGGTGTGGCTGCGCCTGGAACAACTGCTGGTGCAGGTGATGACCAGCAAGCTGCAGGTGCTGGACCCGCAACGCCTGCGCCAGCAACTGGAAGACCGCAAGATCCGGTTTGTGCCCCACCAGTCGCCGTATTGCTGGGCCTATCAGTTGATCGCCCGGGGCGCGCGGGTGATTTCCAAGCTGGATGCGTATGGCTTGGCGCTGCTGCCGGAGTTTCGCGAGCGCAATCTGGCGGATTTGCGGGATGCGATTGATCGGGAGTTTTTCCTGTTGTCCGAGGCGCATTACGAGCGGTATATCGCACCGGGGTTTCTGCGGGAGTCTTTTGGGGCGCCGTTGATAGCCAGTATTTAGGCAACCACACGGAACCAGTGTGGGAGATTCTATGGTTGAGGGGCAACCCTCAACCAACCTTTGGTTGGTATTCGCTTTGTCCTTTCAGCAATGCAAATACCACTCGAGCAAGCTTACGGGCCAGCATTACCAGTACCTGAGTGGTGCTATAACCCCGCGCCCGTTGTGCTTGATAAAACTCCTTCCATGCAGCCGTTCGGCTGGCCGCCATTGCTGCGTTGTGCAAAAGACGACGCGCTTCTGAGTCGCCACGCTTGCTCAAGCTGCGACGATTATCTTTCTGTCCTGACTTAGAAACGCGTAAATCCATAC